>NZ_KV792907.1:0-24260 GCF_001808335.1 Oligella sp. HMSC05A10
GGATCACATATAGCGTCCAGTCTCTTTTCTGCCGTCTGTTCCGGCCGGTCAGCTTGATTATTAACGTTTCACTAGTCGTTCCCTCTGTGTCCTGTCTTCTATGTGTAGAGAAGCAGGGAGGCCTAGTCATTTCGTCACGTGATTATCTTAGATAGTTACCTCTACAGCACTATCTTGTCCACCATCACAACAAGCGCATTTCGGTGGGGTGATTGCGTAGTCACCTGGTCCAAGCGGACTCTTAATCGGCTCGATGCGTTGCACCACCTTTAAGCCCCGTGAACCTACCCCATTCTTAATACAACTGTTTTAAATACAAAAAACCCCGCTAAGCCTTTGTTTTAGCGGGGTTTTTATAAGTTTCTAAGCAACTTTAACGTTGCTTGTATAAATTCTTTGGCGGATTGAGAGGGATTCGAACCCTCGATACGTCTCCGTATACACGCTTTCCAAGCGTGCGCCTTCAGCCACTCGGCCACCAATCCTATC
This sequence comes from Oligella sp. HMSC05A10, assembly GCF_001808335.1. Lineage (NCBI taxonomy): Bacteria > Pseudomonadati > Pseudomonadota > Betaproteobacteria > Burkholderiales > Alcaligenaceae > Oligella > Oligella sp. HMSC05A10. The sequence continues at coordinate 490 of NZ_KV792907.1, forward strand.
TATACCATCATATCAGATGATAATGACATTAAGCCAAGAATTATATCACCTAACACTACGATCGACAATTAAAAAACGCCTTTTCATGAATATCAATCGCACCATCGCTAGGGGATAAGCTTAAAATTCTTTCCACGTAGCGCGCTAATAAATCCACCTCAATATTTACCTCGGCACCCTTTTGTAAGTGCTTGAGGGTAGTGACTTCCAAGGTATGAGGGATTAAATTAATACTAATCTCGCAGCCACCGGAGGGTAGATCATGCACAGAGTTGACCGTCAGACTGACGCCATTAACGAGCACAGAGCCTTTATAGGCCAGGTACTTACTCAGTGCAGCAGGTATTTCTAGTTTCAGCTCATGCGACTCACCGACTGGCTGAAAGCTATTTACCAGCCCCTTACCATCCACGTGACCAGCGACGATATGCCCGTCTAAGCTATCACCCAGACGCATGGCATGCTCCAGGTTGACCTCACCGATACGATCCAAACCGACCGTTTTATTAAGGGACTCACGCGACACTTCGACCTCAAAGCTTTTTTCATCAAAAGCCACCACGGTCATACACGCACCTTGTATAGCGATTGAATCGCCCAGCTTAGTGCGACTTAAATCAAAGCCATTGGCATTGATATGCACACGCACACCGCTATCCTTATCACCCTCATGCCCTAAGGGCGTGACCTTAGTAATTTGACCAATTCCTGTAATTATCCCTGTAAACATCCCTTTAACCTATTCAGAAATCGCTGCCAACATTGCTTGCCAACGTTGTGCATCCCGTGCGCTTAAACGTATATCCGTGCCCACAAGCTGTTGTTCAAAAAACACCATTTGCCTGGCCTCACTTAAGCGTTGCAAAGGTGATAGCGCAAATGCCTCTCTGCCTGGACCGATGATTTTTGGTGCCATATACATGAGCACTTCATCCATTAAATTTGCCTCTAGAAAGGCCGCATTTAATCGCGGACCCGCTTCTAAATGCACTTCATTTATCTCATTGTCCGCCAGATACGCCATCACAGCGTGTAAATCCAATGCCTCGCTAGCGCCATCGCTATTACTCAACGGTATCTTAATCAGCCGTGCATTTTTCTCCTGCACTAAGCGCGCCTCTTTTTGCTGCTCCGCTGCCGTTAAGGCTCTGTCTTCCACAAACAACCAAACCGGGTCACCATTAAATAATGCCGCCTTTTCATCGATGATGAAGCGACGATCAATCACCGCTCGAATCGGTTGACGTGGTGTCTCTACTGCACGTACATTTAATAAAGGATCATCTGCCAACACCGTACCGATACCGGTTAAAACGACGCAACTACGGGCACGCCAATGCTGACCATCAGCACGCGCTGCTGCGGCAGTAATCCACTTCGACTCACCGTCGGCAAGGGCGACTTTAGCGTCCATGGAGCAAGCTATTTTGCTACGCAACCATGGGCGCTTAGTCACCATCCGCGAAATAAAGCCGGGGTTCAGCGCCAATGCTTCTTCTGCCAGGATACCACTACGCACCTCAATCCCCGCTTGCTGCATTTTGGTGATACTACGCCCAGCCACTAAGGGATTGGGATCACGCATCGCAATGACCACCCGAGCAGGCTGGCATGCAATCACCGCGTCCACACACGGTGGTGTACGACCATAGTGACTACATGGCTCCAGCGTCACGTAAAAAGTGGCGCCCCGTAACGCCTCCGCAGGCACTCGAGCCTTAGCATCTTTGATTGCCTGCACTTCCGCATGATCCTGACCGACCGCTTGGGTGCAGCCTTTACCCACCACCCGACCGTCTCGCACAATCAGACAGGCGACGCGAGGATTCGGTGAGGTAATATAAAGCGCAGAGTGAGCAAGTTGGATAGCCTCTCGCATCCATTGCTCATCTTGCTGTCGTAGCAGTGCCTCAGGACTTGGATTCATGATGCTTTAGTTTGGTGATGCCATGCTTTTGACCCTGCATCTCGCTAATGGCCTTAACAAATTCATCAATATGCTCAAAGCTCTGATAGACCGAAGCAAAACGCACATAAGCCACCTGATCCAGCTCCTTAAGCGTTTGCATCACCAGTTCACCCACGGTCTCAGTGCTAATTTCCTTTTCGCCCATATTAAAGACAGCATCCTGAATGACCTGCAGTGCATTCTCACGCGCCTCCGTGCTAACCGGCCGCTTACGTAAGGCCATATTCATACTGGCTTCAAGCTTTGATAAGTCAAACTCGATTCGTCTACCGTCGCGCTTAACTACCATCGGCATCACCTTTTCGACTCGTTCAAAGGTTGTGAATCGCTTTTCGCAATCAGGACAACGACGACGTCGACGAATCACTCTACCCTCGTCTTGCCAACGAGAGTCAACGACCTGAGTATCTGTCTTACCGCAAAAAGGACATTTCATAACTGTACAGAATCAGCTCACCTTGCGTTTTACCCCAAGATGAGCTGTATTAAAAGCTGCGAGTTGCTTATTTGTACACGGGGAACTTCGCCGTCAAGGCGTTAACCTTGGCGCGCACTTCCTCAAGGAAGGCCTCATCATGCGGATGCTCCAACACATCAGCGATCAGATTAGCCGTAAGCTCAGCTTCAGCCTCTTTAAAGCCGCGTGTCGTAATCGCAGGTGAACCAATACGAATACCACTGGTAACAAACGGTGTTTCTGGATCATTAGGAATGGCGTTTTTATTAACCGTAATATGCGCTTTACCTAAAGCCTCTTCGGCTACCTTACCAGTAATTCCCTTGCTACGTAAATCCACTAGCATCACATGGCTCTCGGTGCGGCCTGAGACGATACGTAGACCACGTGCAGTTAAGGTGTCGGCAAGTACCTTGGCGTTTTTAATTACCTGCTCGCCCCACGCCTTGAACTCAGGCGCCATCGCCTCCTTGAATGCAACCGCTTTACCAGCAATCACGTGCATCAATGGACCACCTTGAAGACCCGGGAAAATCGCTGAATTAATTTTTTTCTCATGCTCAGCTTTCATCATGATCACACCACCACGAGGACCACGTAGCGACTTGTGCGTTGTTGAGGTCACAAAGTCAGCGTGCGGTACGGGGTTAGGATACTGACCTGAAACCACTAAACCAGCGTAATGCGCAATATCTACCATAAAGTAGGCGCCACAATCCTTGGCGATTTTAGCCATGCGCTCAAAATCGATTTTTAAGGCATAGGCAGAGGCACCGCCCACAATCAATTTAGGCTTATGCTCTTGTGCTAAACGCTCAAGCTCATCGTAATCAATCTCTTCTTTATCATTTAGACCGTAATGCACAAAGTTGTAGAGCTTACCAGAGGCATTAACCGGCGCACCGTGCGTCAAGTGACCACCCTCAGCTAAGCTCATACCTAAAACGGTATCGCCCGGCTGTAGCACTGCCAAATAAACTCCCTGATTGGCTTGCGAACCTGAGTTAGGCTGAACGTTAGCCGCTTCAGCGCCAAAGAGCTGCTTTAAACGATCGATCGCTAATTGCTCAACAATATCGACATACTCACAACCACCATAGTAGCGCTTGCCAGGGTAACCCTCAGCGTATTTATTGGTTAATTGTGAGCCTTGAGCCTGCATCACCGCAGGGCTAGTGTAGTTTTCAGAAGCGATTAATTCGATATGCTGTTCCTGACGCTCATCCTCTTTTTGAATGGCTGCCCATAAATCTGGATCAACTTTATCCAAAGTATTGCTACGGTCAAACATTGATAAAACTCCTAATGATAGGTAAATAGGGTAAATGAATTTCAAACTATCATGAATCCCAGCGCAATGCGCTGAGATTCGCTATGCTGATGGCCTTAGATCCGCTTATTCAGCGGCCAAACGCGGGTTCAAGGTATAAGTGCCAGTGATTGTGTCTGAGGCCAAAATATGATTAGCCATCGCTTTTACCACATCGGCACATGTAAAATTACCCTCCAGCGGTAATTTTTCCACATCCAAGGCATAGAGGGTGAAATGGTAGTGATGAATTAGCGAGTCATTAAACGGTGGGCAAGGACCATCGTAACCAAAATAATCGCCCTTCATATCCGGGTCACTCGCAAACCAATCGGTGAAATTATTAATCGCATGACGCAAATCATTAGGCGCAGACGGACCGCCTTTACCCTTAGGCGTGACGGTTTTAGAATGTTCACCCTCTTTGATTTCAGTGGCATCTGCCGGAATATCAATTAAGGCCCAATGATAAAACTCCACTCGCGGTAAGTCTGCCGGCACCTCGCGATCCAATTGATTAACATCATCCGCTTTGCTCGGCACATCCGTATCCACACAAACCATCACAAAGGACTTGGTCCCGGCAGGTGCATCAGTCCAACTAAAGTGAGGATTGATATTGGAGGATAAGGCAATATTAGACTGCTTATCCATTTTGCCAAAGGCAAAACGCGTATCAATCGGCTGATTAGGTTGAATGGATTGACTACTTAACTTCATAACACACCTCCAAATATGATGGCTTGATTGCTCGTACTACTTAATTGTCACACGCGCAAACTTACGCTTACCAACCTGTACCACGTAGGTACCAGCAGCTAATTGCAGTGCTCGATCTTCGATACGTTGACCGTCGATACGTACCCCACCCTGCTGAATATTACGCGTGGCCTCAGAACCTGAACTCGCTAAACCGGCATCACGTAAAACGTGAACAATGGATAAAGGCCCATTTGCTAATTCAACCTCCGGCATCTCATCCGGAATCTGACCGTCACGGAAACGTGCCTCAAACTTTTGTAAGGCACTGTCAGCGGCAGCTGCATTGTGGAAGCGCGTGATGATTTCCTGCGCTAGCATCACCTTGAAATCACGTGGATTACGACCATTTTCGGTCTCTTTGCGGTAAGCCTCAATCTGCTCCAGACTCAGACGTGACAATAAAACATAATAGCGCCACATCAACTCATCTGAGATTGACATGATTTTACCGAACATACTATCGGCATCCTCAGTAATACCAATGTAGTTATGCTTAGACTTAGACATTTTCTCAACCCCGTCCAAGCCCTCGAGTAGCGGCATTGTCAGCACACACTGCGACTCCTGCCCAAACTCTCGCTGTAAATCACGACCGACTAATAAATTAAACTTCTGGTCAGTACCGCCTAATTCAATATCACTCTTAAGCTGCACTGAGTCAAAGCCCTGTAATAAGGGATAGATAAACTCATGAATAGAAATCGGCACACCGCCCTTATAGCGCTTGGTAAAGTCATCACGCTCCAACATGCGGGCGACAGTGTAACGTGATGCTAAGGAAATCATATCGCGTGAAGATAGATTATCACACCACTCTGAGTTATATCGAATCTCGGTACGCTCTGGATCCAAGATAAGCGAGGCTTGCTCATAATAAGTCTTAGCATTCAGCTGAATCTGCTCTTTGGTAAGTGGTGGACGTGTGGTATCACGACCACTCGGATCACCAATCGTCGCCGTAAAATCACCGATCAGGAAAATCACTTGGTGACCCAAATCCTGTAATTGGCGCATTTTATTAAGCACTACCGTATGACCTAAGTGAATATCCGGTGCAGTCGGGTCTAAGCCTAGTTTAATCCGTAGCGGCACGCCTGTATCCTTGCTACGTTGCATTTTCTGCATCAACTCGCTTTCGACTAACAGCTCATCACAGCCACGCAACACCGTGCGCATGTCGTCTTTTACTTCTTGGCTGATCTGAATTTCTTGCTCAGACATGGATAAATAAACTCCAAAACGTTTATAGATGTACAAATTTTCAGTGACAAAGGACCGTCATGGCACTTTGTCTATTATGTGCTAAATTATACCCTTTATTATGCGGGATTATTGCTTCCCAAGGCGCATTTTATGAACCGACAGTCATCTTATTTTATCGGCATCATGTCCGGCACCAGTACGGATGGGGTGGATGCTTCATTGATTCGAATAGAGCCCACGGCAGAGCAAACCGTGCAATTGATCAATACGAGCAGCATTGATATTCCACTGAGTTTGAGAGAGATTATTTTAAGGTTAAATCAAAGTGGTCCAGATGAGCTACGTATTGCGGCTGAGGTCTCCTTGGAACTTGCTCGCTTATATGCCGAGGTAACGCAAACTATTTTATTGGAAAATGGCTTAGTCGCTGAGGAGATTAATGCGCTAGGGATTCACGGTCAAACCGTGCGCCATCGTCCCGAGCACGGCTACAGCATTCAGCTAAATGCCCCAGCCTTGGTGGCTGAGCTTACAGGCATTGATGTGATTGCTGACTTCAGAAGCCGGGATATTGCTGCCGGTGGTCAAGGTGCACCACTGATTCCGGCCTTTCACCACGCCATTTTCCACGATAAGCATAAAGCGCGTGCACTCTTAAACATCGGCGGCATTAGCAACCTCAGCCTACTGCACCCGGCACAGGCCACCACTGGTTTCGATTGCGGCCCAGGCAATATGCTGCTGGATTATTGGTGCCAAAAGCACTTAGGACAACGCTTTGACAAGGACGGTCGCTGGGCCGCACAGGGTGAAATCAATCAGACAATGCTGAACTTTTTCTTAAGTAGCGAAGCTTGGCTGCAAGCGGCACCGCCTAAATCCACTGGCCGCGATTTATTTAATGGTACGTGGTTAGAGCAGAAGCTAGCGGCTTTTTTTGAACTCAATCCCACCGTGCATTCCTACAAAGCGGAGGATATTCAAGCCACCCTCACTGCCTTTACCGTTAGCTGCATTGTGGATAGTTTAACCCGCTATGCCAGTGACACCGAAGAGCTCATTGTCTTTGGCGGCGGCGCAGCGAATCCGGAAATTATGCGTCAATTGGCCCGCGCCTTACCCTATTCGGTACTGCGGAGTGATGCCTTAGGCATAGCTACGCAAGCGATGGAGTCCACCGCCTTTGCTTGGCTTGCATGGGCTTTTAGGGAGCGTCTACCCGTATGCACACCTGAAATGACAGGAGCCCGCCACGCAAGCGTAGCAGGCTCCCTCTATCCAGCATAAGTCAGCGCTGTGGCGACTAGGGATTAAATTGAAAAAGACGAACCGCAACCGCAGGTGGTTGCGGCATTCGGATTACGAATCACGAACTGCGCACCCTCAATATCCTCTTTGTAGTCGATCTCAGCCCCAAATAAATACTGGAAGCTCATCGGATCCACTAATAGGGTGACACCGTTTTTATTGATTTGTGTGTCTTCCTCATCCACATCTTCATCAAAGGTAAAGCCATACTGGAAACCTGAACAGCCACCGCCCTGCACAAACACGCGTAGCTTTAAGTCAGGGTTACCCTCGTCAATTAATAAATCGCGCACCTTGTCAGCAGCGGCATCTGTAAAAACTAATGGGCTACTAGGTGCTTGTAAATCTACCTGTTCAATACTCATATCTTGCTCCAATGCGCTATTTTCTTGCGCATAAAATCAATGCGTTACTAATTCTACCACAGGGTCGATAAGGTCCCCGCTATACCCACTATCACTATAGTGGTTTTAATATTAAAATATCTTTAAAATACAATCACTTATAATGAGATCGTCTTGCTTAGCTTAACACTCTTGCCCTCTAGCACCTTCAGTGTAATCTCCTTGGGCGTAAAGCCAAATGGGATCGCCAATAAGCCTTCGCGACGCTGAATGCGACTAAAGTTAAGCTCTAAGATGGGGCTCATTTGAGCGCTTTTCAAGTCAGCCCCCTTGGTCTCGGCGCCTGCTTGAGCAATGCTACCGATTAAGGATCCGCTGTCTGATGAAGTCGCAACGCTCGGCACCACCTCGGGATACAACGTGATAGTCTGTGGTTTGCCATCACGTTCACCCTGCGCAGTGAATTGCAAACGACCCACAAAGGGTTGCTGCAAACCGCGCCCGCTGACGGAGAGCATCAGCTTAAAACTAATATAGCGCCCCTCTTGCTGCGCCTCAAAGGCTCGTAGGCTGATAGCGCCATCAGGCCCGGCTGGAATCATCTCCTCATAAAAGGCTAATTCGCCATTTAGCCGCGTGAGCTCGTCATTCAACCTAACAATTTCACGGCTATATTGAGCAATCATCGCATTATCCAAGAGTGCCTTGGCCTTTTGCTCATTATACTGATGCTCAAGCGCCTGCAAATTAATCGTCGCTTGCTCATTTGCTTGCTGAAATCGCTCTTCTAAGCTGAGCTGCAACTGATCCAATTCACGCAAATGCTCTGCCCGCTGTTGGTAGAAGGTTAAGCCACCACCAATCGCCACACCCAGCAGCAATAAAAAGACGCGCGCCAACATACTATGGCAGTACCGCTACAAATTCCAGACCCTCAGATTCAGGCAAGCCAAACATCAAGTTCATATTTTGGACCGCTTGACCTGCTGCACCTTTCACCAGATTATCCTGCACTACTAAAATAATCAGGGTATCACCATCACCCGGGCGTGATAGCGCAATGCGTAGGTTATTTGAGGCACGCACGCTACGCGTTTCGGGTAGACTGCCGGCAGGCATCACATCCACAAAACGTTCGCCAGCATAGCGCGCTTCAAACAGCGCTTGAAAATCCATCGCTCTCGCCTCAGGCTTAATACGCACATAAATGGTCGAAAACATGCCACGTATCATCGGCACCAAATGCGGCACAAAGGTCAGACCTACGGGCGCACCAGCAAGCTGCTGCAACTGCTCACTGATTTCAGGGTGGTGGCGATGGCCGCTCACGCCATAAGCCTTAAAGTTATCACCCGCCTCAGAGAGTAAATTAGCGACTGAGGCGCCACGCCCAGCGCCCGACACACCGGATTTACAGTCAGCAATAATCCCATCCAGTTCGATAAGACCTTGCTCTAATAAGGGGGCCAAACCTAGAATCACGGTAGTCGGATAACAACCGGGATTACCAATGATCTTAGCGTTTTTGATTCGCTCACGATTGATCTCAACTAAGCCATAAACACTGTCATTTTTCAACAGCTCGGGGCAGCGATGTGGCAGCTTATACCATGCTTCAAACACTGCGGTATCCTGTAAGCGGAAGTCGGCCGCTAAATCAATCACCCTGACGCCAGCTGCTAACAACTCCTCAGCTTGAGACATGGCCACGCCATGGGGCGTCGCAAAAAACACCACATCGCATTGATTTAAGGCCGCATTTTCTGGCGTCACAAAGCGTAAATCCACCTTGCCGCGCAGGCTCGGAAACATATCTGCTACTGCCACGCCCTCTTCGCTGCGGGACGTAATGGCTTTTAATTCCACCTGCGGATGTTGCGACAAAATACGCAACAACTCCACGCCTGTGTAGCCTGTACCACCGACAATGCCAACGTTGATTTTCTGATGAGCCGCCGTCATAAAATTCCTGTCCTGTAATCTAAAAAATAAGCGCCTATACACTGGTAGACACTACTATGATTTGATCCCTTCATTGTAAAGGATCGCTAAGACTAAGTCGTGAGGATTCGCTCAGTTGGGCTAAAAGCGCTACCATACCACATTAAACGCCACCCATAAAAAAACCGCCACCCAATACAGGTAGCGGCTCTTTGCTGTAGCAAATCGATAAACGTAAAATTAACGCTTAGAGAACTGCTTACGACGACGTGCGCCGCGTAGACCAACCTTTTTACGCTCAACAGCACGTGCATCACGAGTAACAAAACCAGCTTTAGAAAGCTCAGGCTTTAAAGAGGCATCGTAGTCAATTAATGCGCGTGTAATACCGTGACGAACCGCACCCGCTTGACCGCTCTCACCACCGCCGTGAACGTTAACCTGGATATCGAAGCTCTCCAACATATCCAATAAAGCTAATGGCTGACGAGAAATCATACGACCAGTTTCGCGACCGAAGTACTCCTCAAGCGACTTACCGTTAACAACGATATTACCAGAACCTTTTTTCAAGAAAACACGAGCAACCGAGGTTTTGCGACGACCCGTGCCATAATTCCAATCACCAATCATGACTTATCCTTAAATATCAAGCTGTTGAGGTTGCTGGGCAGTATGAGGGTGCTCAGGACCTGCATATACCTTGAGTTTTTTGAACATAGCGTAACCTAAAGGACCCTTAGGTAACATGCCTTTAACTGCTTTTTCTAAGGCACGACCAGGGAAACGCTCCTGCATCTTGCGGAAGTTCGTCTCACGGATACCGCCTGGATAACCAGTGTGATGATAGTACTTCTTATCTTCAAACTTAGCGCCGGTAACTACAACATCGGCTGCGTTGATGATCACGATGTAATCGCCTGTGTCAACGTGAGGGGTATACTCGGGCTTATGCTTACCGCGCAAACGGCGTGCAACTTCGCTGGCTACACGTCCTAAAACCTTGCCCTTTGCATCGATAACATACCAGTCACGTTTGACTTCATGGGGTTTTGCCACAAAAGTCTTCATGATTTTTTTATCCTTAAAAGTTAAAAAGCTCATGCTCGCCATGCCATTATTAAACACTTGGCAGTACAAGCTGAGTAAGCCGACTATAATAACATAAATTATTTTTTTATAAAACAAAAAACGCTAAAGGAAATGATATCAACCCCTTAGCGTTGTTTTTATACAGAATCTGCGCTTTAGCTTAAGCGATTAATCGCATAGGCAAGGAAGCGTGTATAGGAGGTCTCTAGCACGTTAAACCAAGGCGCTACCGAGTTGCGGTAAGCCATGTAGTCATCATGTAAGCGCTTAAACATCTCATCTTTTTCTGAGTACTCTTTGTAGAGCTCAGCCGTGGCTTTATAAGCCGCTTCCAAGATATCGCGCGGAAACTCTCTTAAAATAGCACCCTCAGCAATTAAATTACGGAGTGAGGTGGCGTTATTAAAGTCATAAATTGCCAACATATCATTGGTAGCACGGAAAGAGGCTGTCTCAAGTACCGCTTTATACACTTCTGGTAACTTCTCGTATTCGTCTTTGTTGGTATAAAGTGAAACGGCTGGACCACCCTCCCAGAAACCCGGGTAGTAGTAATACGGCGCTACCTTAACAAAGCCTAATTTCTCATCATCAAACGGGCCCACGAATTCCACCGCATCCAAGGTACCCTTTTCAAGTGCAGGGTACACATCACCACCCGCTAACTGCTGTGGTACCACACCGATTTTAGATAAGACTTCACCCGCAAAGCCGGCGGTGCGCATCTTAACACCCTTAAGGTCGTCTAAGGACTTAATCTCTTTACGGAACCAACCACCCATCTGAGCACCGGTATTACCTAAGGGGAAGTTAACCACGTTAACCTCGGCAAAAAGCTCCCGTAGCAGTTTCATGCCATTACCCTCAATTAACCAAGCGGTCATCTGACGAGCTGTCAAACCAAAAGGTACGGCGGTATCAAAACAGTAGGCAGGCTTTTTACCAAAGTAGTAGTAACCACATGTGTGACCACATTGAACCGTGCCATTAGAAACTGCATCCAACACCTCAAAGGCTGGCACAATCTCACCCGCTGGGAATACATCAATTTGGAACTTACCGTCCGTCATCTTGTTGACGTACTCGGAGAAACGAGTCGCTGCACCGTATAAAGCAGGCAAGTTACGAGGGAAACTGGTGGCCATACGCCAACGTACCGTAGGACCATCTTGTGCAATAACGGGTGCCGTCACGGTAGCTGCACCGGCCGCTGCCACACCTAAACCAGCTTTTTTCAGAAACGAACGTCTTTCCATAAATCAGAACTCCTATTAAAAATATGCGAAATATGCTAGCACAAATTATTGACTTGTACCTTAGCGATTTACCCTACTTTTAGGCTCCCTTAGGCACCGGCAACCGCCATCTGCTCAATCAGTACGGAACCACTGGTTTTAGCGCCACGCGTGATTTGATCTGCGCCAACGGCCTGTATTTGCTGAAACATCTCCCGTAGGTTACCAGCAATGGTAATTTCCTGCACAGGATACTGGATTTCACCGTTTTCCACCCAATAACCAAAGGCGCCACGGGAGTAATCACCGGTCACATAATTCACCCCTCGGCCAATTAACTCGGTGAGCAATAAACCCCGATCCATTTTCTTTAATAATGCGGCTAAGCTGTCTTCAGGCTGGGTCAAGCTCGATTGCATAATCAAATTATGCGATCCGCCCGCATTGCCAGTAGTGCGCATGCCTAATTTACGCGCACTGTAGCTTGACAGCAAATAGCCCTGCAAAATACCGTCTTTAAGCAAATCACGCGCCGTCGTGGCAACCCCCTCATTATCGAAGGTGCCACTACCCATGGCACCCAAAATAAAGGGATCCTCATGGATAGTAAGATGCGAGGGCATCAACTCAGTGCCTAAGGAATCGAGTAAAAAGCTACTTTTACGATACAGCAGACCACCGCTGATAGCCTGCGCCAAATGCCCGATTAAACCAATGGCTAGCGGAGCCTCATAAATCACTGGATAGCGCCCTGTGGGTAGCTTACGCGCATTTAAACGCTTGACCGTGCGCTGCGCTGCTATCTCACCCACCTGTTGGGGCGATTGCAAACGCTCTGGATAGCGATTTGCGGTATACCAATAATCACGCTGCATGCCGTCACCCTTGCCGGCAATCACAGTAGCGGAAATACCGTGCTGACTATACTGATAACCACCCATAAAGCCCGCACTATTAGCCATCACAAAACGACCGCTACCGGTATTAACCTGCGCCCCCTCACTATTCGTGATTTTGTCACTCGATGCGAGTGCCGCTTCTTCTGCCTGCAAGGCCAATTCCGTGGCGCTACTAGGATCAATATCCCACGGCTTATAAAGTTGCAGATCACGAAAATCCGTCGCTAAGTCCTGCGGGTCCGGTAGTCCAGCAGCCTCATCCTCTGCGGTATAACGAGCGATATTCCAGGCGGCAGCAACCGTTTCTGCCAAAGCCTTATCACTCAAATCCGAGGTGGAGGCCGAACCGCGCGCCTTACCACGATAAACCATCACCCCTAAGGAACGATCGCGGGTACGCTCAATGGTTTCTACTTGCCCCTGACGCACGCCCACCACTAAACCAGCCGATTCGGACACGCCTGCGGACGCATCACTGGCCCCCAATTCTTTGGCTTTGGCTAAGGCCTTTTGTACAATTAACTCAAAATCTGAACTGCTAACACTCATTAAAAATCAACTACCTTGTAAATAGGATGGATGGTTTTTTACCAATCAATTTAGCTCTCAGGCTATCATATACGACTGACACGTTTTTATAAACCTTTTAATACCTCTATGACAATAGAATCCGAGCACAACAACGACCCAAGCTTCGATGACAACGGCTATGACGGCCCTAGTAAGTCGCAGGTTAAGCGTGAACTACATGCCATTGTTGATTTAACCAAGGAATTAATTGAGCTCTCTGTGGATAGAATACGTCAACTCCCACTGGAGGAGGAAATGACGCGCGCCTTGGAGCAAGCAAAAAGTTTCAAAAGCCATGGCGCTAAGCGACGCCAGACGCATTATGCCGCAAAGCTCTTGCGCCAAGCCGATCTGGAGACGATTAAAACGTTGTTGCACACCTGGAAGCATGGTTCCAAGGAGCAAAATGATCATTTCCATCGATTAGAATTAATGCGTGAGCGCTTAATTGAAAGCGATGAGGAGGTGACGAAGTTTATCGAACAATACCCACAGCTTGATATTCAAGCCCTCCGCAGTGTGGTGCGTGCCGCTCGCAAGGAGCAGGCGCAAAACGCTCAGCTAAGCGAGAATCAAACACCACAACGTAAGCAATACCGAGCTTTATTCCAATTTCTCAAGGACGTGATAGAGTAAAACCTCTTACGCCTCACCCTAGATTAAGGAAGTGTTTTTATGAGTCAAGAACTGTTAAATTGTATTGAGTTAATTCATCCTAAAAAGGATGCCGCACCCACCCACAGCGTGATTTGGATGCATGGTTTAGGGGCTAATGCACATGACTTTGTGCCAGTACCGCCCTACTTTCGCTTACCGGAGGCCTTAAACATCCGCTTTGTATTCCCCAATGCGCCCTCCATTCCCGTCACTATCAATAACGGCTATGTGATGCCTGCGTGGTACGATCTCCTCACCATGGATATTGGTGGTGTGCGCGAAGATGAAACGGGCATTCGCAAGTCAATTGAGGATATTAATGCCTTGATCGAGCGTGAAATTGAACGTGGTATTCCTTCTGAAAACATTTTCTTGGCGGGCTTTTCACAGGGTTGCGCTATGGCGCTAGCGACTGGCCTACGTTATCCTAAAAAGCTTGGCGGCGTAATCGGCCTCTCAGGCTATCTGCCATTGCTCGAACAAACGGCTGAGGAGCGTCATGCGGCCAATCAAAACACGCCGATTTTAATGGTGCATGGCTCCCTTGACCCAGTGGTGCAAATGGCGCGCGGCGAACAAAGTCGCGATCAACTGCGTGAATGGGGTTATGAGGTAGAATGGCATGATTACCCGATGCAACACGAGGTTTGCGCCGAAGAAATTCGCGACATTAACGACTTCTTGAGCGCCCACGCGAACTAAGCTGAACTACATGATTAAACCTGCTTATCGTATGAATAAGCAGGTTTTTTTATCGCCCCTCGCCGCTCCTCACGACAGCGAGCCCCCTAAGAGCTAATGAGCTACTCCGTGCGCTGCTTAAAAGGCATCCATACTCGACGTACGCTGTGATCTTCCGGGTCAGGATCATTTATCATGCCCAAGCCAGTCATTAGACTCAACATCGCTTTGTTATTGCTAAGCACAATACCCTCCAGATACTCCAAGCCCTGCTGTCGACCTAGCTCGATTAGCTTTGACATCAGCGAATGCCCCAAACGACGGCGCTGCCAATCGTCCGAAATAACTAGGGCATACTCAGCACCGACCCCGTCGTTATTACGTAAATAGTGGGCTAAACCGATAATGACCTCTTGCGGCAGGCCGCGATTCGCTGGATTAGGCACCTCGGTAGTCGCCACTAGGGCTAGCTCTTTGTCATAATCCACATAGGTATAGCGCGTTAGCATTTTTGGCGTTAATTCACTCATCATTGACACAAAGCGCATATAACGCGAGCTGTCGGATAAGCTGCGAATAAAGTTTTGTAGCGCTTCGGCATCTTCTGGACGAATCGGTCGCAAGGTCCACGGTATACCGTCCTGAAACACCTTATGCTCAACCAAATAATGAGGATAAGGATGGATCGCCAAATGTTGGTAGCGACTTTCGACAGTCTTCGCTTGTGGCTCCGCCGTAAGACTGATCTTGGCACTATCGGCAATGAGATTATTTAACCCTAAAGCAATAGGATTAATTTCCATCGTTTCAATATCTGGGTGCTCGCTCACCAAATCACTGACGATTTCAAGCAGCTTTTGCAACTTAACAAAATGATGTTCTTCTGCATAAAAATGCAATTCTAAACGCCAAAAACGACTACGCTCAATGAGTTGCGCTGCCAAAAACGCATTTAAGGGTGGCAAATCTTGCCCATGATCATGCTCTGAAATACGCACCTCATGCTTACCCTCACCAAAATAAATCCATGGCCCGAAAATCGGATCTCGCTTGACCATCACACGCGCAAAAGGAGCCTCATCGTCAATTTCCTCACGATGCTCGTCCATCTCATCCGCCCACAGCATATCGACATTGTAGCTACGGAAAATACTGCGTATCTCTTCTAAACTGAGCGCCGTCCGACCCTCAGCCCGCGCCTTATCAATAAGTGTTTGCACCGCCTCTTTATCTGGTTCTGTGTTGACCAATAAGGGAATCCGCACCTGCTGTAATAGCTGCTGGTTATAGTGATAGGCATTAATCGTATTAAAACCAAAAAACGCAGTTTCCGGATTTCTAAAGGCTGGCGTACCCGCTTCATCCATAATCTGCCTTAAGGGATGCATAATCTCTTCACCAAAGAGCGTGGTAAATATCGGCTTGGGTGCTTTAGGCGCATACTCCGCCAAGCCGCGCACGATTTCCTCCATATCGCTCGCCTCATCGGGCGCTAAAATCAGCATCACCGCATCAATCGCCGGATCGTCAACCAATATTTTTAAGGCAGCCACTAAACTACTACTGCTAAATGGCTTATACCCGATGACCGGATTAGTCGTAATCGAACCGGGACCCAAATGCACCGCTAAAGTATGCTGTGTGTCTGGTGATAAATAGCCAAGGCGTGCCGCCTCACCGGCTGAACCCAAGACATCCCAAAGTAACTGCGTCTGTGCACGGCCATTACCTAAAATAGCTAAGCGACCACCTTTAGGCTTACGAATATGGTTAACGGTCTTCAGGGCCGAGAAAAGCTCCAGAATATAATTGGCTCGCACCGCACCAGAGCGCCTAACGGCCGCATCAAACACCACGTCCTCACCCAACAGCTCGCTATCCATACGCCCCGCACGGAATACCACCACCGGTTTAACCGCCGCTGCTGCCCTTAAGGCGCTGAGTAAAGCACGTCCTTGAGTTAACTTATCCAAATACAACACGATGCTGCTGGTGTAAGTGTCGCCCGCCAAGTACTCAATGATCTCCGCTAAGCTCACCCCTGGGACCTCGCCCGTGGACACCGCTGTCGACACACCGACACCGGACTCGGCAGCCCAGTCTAAGACAGACATTAAAATCATCCGTGACTGTGAGACAACCGCCACCTTACCGCGATGCACTAAGGGGATACGACTAAAATTCAGCCCCTGCATCGGACGCTGCACACCGAAGCTACGTGGTCCCAACAAGAGGCATTGATGCTCCTGGGCCCAGGCCTTAATCCTAGGCGCTAAGCTAAGCGCATCGGCATCGATATCGGTATAGGGCAGGATAATTAAGGCTTTAGGCCGTCTTTTGGACAGTAGTTGTAGCGCTAGCTCAACTTTTTTAGAGGCTAAGCAGATTAAGGCAAGATCAGGAGCCTCCAAGGTATCATCCGGCGTGTCCGCCCGCAGACTGGTGCCGACATTTACCACCTCTTGCTGTGAGGCTATATCCCAGCGGTGCCACTCAACCTGGCGCCGGGAGCGACCTGCAATGTACTTAGAGAGGGGCAAATCAATATCACTAATCACCAAAATGGAGCTAGGATCAAATAAGGCGGCTAGTCGATGTTTATACATAAGAATAATGTCAGCTAATTGGCGATAAGGGAGCAACTCAAGCTCAGCTATGTTGCATCTTAATGGTATGATAGTTCCTATTTTACAATGTAAAGCGTACAATTAAAACTAACATCACGCCACCTTACTGCGTGAGGAAATTTTAGATTTAAACCGATTTAACATCATGACAACTGCTACCGTTAGAACTCGTTTTGCCCCCTCCCCAACTGGCTATTTACATTTAGGTGGTGCACGTACCGCCCTCTTTTCTTGGGCCTTTGCCCGTCACCATCAGGGTCAGTTTATTTTAAGAATTGAAGATACCGATTTAGAACGCTCCACCCCTGAAGCGGTCGAGGCTATTCTAAAGGGGATGCAGTGGCTAGATTTAGATCATGATGAGGGTCCCTTCTATCAAACACAGCATTTCGAGCGCTACAAAGAGGTCATCCAGCAATTACTTGATGAGGGTAAGGCCTATTATTGCTACAGTAGCCCCGAGGAAGTAGAGGCCATGCGTGAGGCTGCTCGCGCTAAGGGTTTAAAGCCTAAGTACGATGGTACTTGGCGCCCTGAAGCTGGCAAAACACTCCCACCGATTCCCGCCGATCGACAGCCGGTGGTGCGTTTTAAAAATCCTCAAGATGGCTTTGTGATGTGGGACGATATGGTTAAAGGTCCTATTACGATTGCCAATGCCGAGTTGGATGATTTGATTATTGCGCGTCCCGATGGCAGCCCCACTTACAACTTCTGTGTGGTGGTGGATGACTGGGATATGGGGATCACGCATGTGATTCGCGGCGATGACCATGTCAATAACACCCCGCGTCAGATTAATATTTTAGAAGCCTTGGGCGCCACGATCCCCGTCTATTGTCATGTGCCGATGATTTTAGGGCCGGATGGTCAAAAGCTATCCAAACGACACGGTGCCGTCAGTGTGATGGAATACCATCATGAGGGCTACCTACCTGAGGCCATGGTCAATTACCTAGCTCGTTTAGGTTGGAGTCATGGTGACGATGAGATTTTCAGTCGCGCACAATTTATCGAATGGTTTAATACTGACAACCTCTCCAAAGCGGCTGCGCAATGGGATCCTAAAAAGCTAAACTGGCTCAATGCCCACTATATTAAGCAACTTAGCGATGAGGAGCTGATGCAGGCTGTGCTACCACGCATTGAAGCCCGTGGCGGTCAGACCGATGGCTTTGAGACGGTGGCTATTCTTAATTTATTTAAGGATCGGGCCGAGACCCTAGAGCAGTTAGCAGATTCAGCCATGCTCTTCTTCGGCCCTTATCAAGCAGCGGATGAGGCACTTAAAGCGCAAGTCCTAACGCCTGATGCGCTTGCTATCTTAGCGGATTTTAAAGCGCGCGCCGAGCAGTTAAACAACTGGTCAGTCGAGAGCTTAGCAGCCGCGATTAAAGAGACCCTTGCGGCCAAAGCGGTCAAAATGCCTGCGCTCGGTATTCCACTGCGAGTGGCAATTACGGGTCAAAAGCAGACCCCATCGGTTGATGCCGTATTGGCTCTACTAGGTCGTGATGTGGTGTTAGCGCGTCTGCAGCAGGTGTTATCAGAGCAGCACATTAAATAATCAGTGATTTGAACTTAAAAATACAGTAATCTTAAGTTAGACGATTAACTAATCAAGGAGCGTTTCAATGGCGATCAGCAAAAAAACCGCAGCCACCAAAGCGGCAACCGTAGCGGCTACGGATGAGGTCGAGACTAAAACGACTGCCGCTACAAAAACCACGGCAGCCAAAAAAACCGTAAAGAAAACCACGGCACGAAAAACTACGACCCGAGCCAGTGCTGCTAAAAGCCCTGCCGCCAAAAAAGTGGCAGCCAAAAAAACCGCTGCTGCTACCAACAGCACTGCTGAAGAGCTCAAGACTGAAACGACGACAGCCACTAAGCAAGCAACAGTTAAAGCGGCACCAGCAAAGAAGGCAGCCAGCAAAACAACGGCCGCTAAAACAGTAACTAAGCGCACAGCCAAAACAGCAGCGGCGAAGAAAATCACCACTGCAGCGAAAAAAGCAACAACGGCTGCAAAGAAAGCTACACCTGCCGTGAAAAAAACGACAGCTGCCAAGAAAGCCACGACAGCTGCGAAAAAAACTGCGGCTAGCAAAGCCGCAACGAAGACGGCAGCCCAGACTGAGCTTACCCCTGAGGCTACTGAAAGCGCAGTAAGCACAAAAACGACCACCGCTAAAAAAACGGTAGCTAAAAAAGCACCGGCCAAAAAGGCGGCAACTAAAAAAGTCGCCGTTAAAAAAGCGCCAGCGGATAAACCAGTGGATAACCCACCAACCCCTGCTAAAGCCGTGGTAACACGTAAAGTCAGTGTGCCCAATGAAGCGGCTAAACCTAAATGGCCGTTCCCGGTGGGCAAAAGCAATAGCAATGACTAATCGTCCGGGACGGTGCTCAATTAAAAATTTCGGTGCGAATCGATCTGCTAAAATAGTTGCTAATTGATTGACCCGGTTTTGCTTACTAGCCGACGACTCAGTCGGCTAGTTTATTTTTAAGCAGCCCTTGCCTTAAGAGACTTAGTATATGACGATGATATTGTTCTTAATCCAGATTATAGGCACCCTATTTTGTGCTGCATTACTATTGGGCGCATGGTTTTACTACTTGCGTATACCAGCCTTTAACCCCCTAGTTGCCAATGTCACTCAGTTCACCAGTTGGCTCGTGGTGCCTTTACGCAAAATCCTCCCAGTGACCCGTCGCATTGATACAGCCTCCCTACTCGCTGCCTACATAACCTGTGTGTTGCAGCTATTATTGGCACTCTTCATTGTCCTAGGCAGTCAAGCGCAAGCCCTTTTGAGCTATTTGCCGTTTGAAGGCTTATTGCTTTTAGCTAAAAATGCGCTAAACCTACTTTTTTGGTTGACCCTGTTTTATGCCATTTTGTCGTGGATTAACCCCATGTCACCAGCGATCACCCTCTTTAAGGCCTTACTGGAACCGATTCTTACGCCCATCCGTAATTTGCCGCTATTAAATCGCATGCAAGGCATTGATTTATCACCGATGGTGGTAGCGATTGTATGTCAGGTGTTATTAGCCGGTCTAAAGGGAATTGAGTCCCCCTTAGTCAAAGCCTTTATTTAGTTTGCAGATCCAACTCTTATCAGCAAAGCGCCTAGTATGTCATGCTATTGGCGCTTTTTTATTTTGGGGGTGCTATACGTGCATGGCATGAGTGTTTAGGTCTTGGTATTGCATTGGAACAGGTGTAAAGCTTATCCAATTAAGACTGTCGTCAACGGTGATTAATCACTTTGCACAAGTGGGGATGCCCTTAAGAGCGACTAAAAATCTTAATCAACTTATTAGTTAAATCG
This sequence comes from Oligella sp. HMSC05A10, assembly GCF_001808335.1. NCBI lineage: Bacteria > Pseudomonadati > Pseudomonadota > Betaproteobacteria > Burkholderiales > Alcaligenaceae > Oligella > Oligella sp. HMSC05A10. The sequence goes on from NZ_KV792907.1 coordinate 20,885, forward strand.
GTGTTTACCGGTTTTAATAAATAGCTTACAAAATGCTTCCCAATCATGAACATAGACTAGGCTTTTGCCAGGGTTTTGCTCATCAGGCATGCACGCTGAACCATAGGCACTTTCTTTCCAGAAATCATAAAAAGGCAGTGTCTCAAGATCTATCTCTCTCACTAACCAATAGAATTGGTCTGAGTCAGTGCTTTTGTATCTAACAGGCTTAATACCGAAATAAGCAAATTGATCCCATTCGTCGTTTAGTGGTTCTAGATAGTTATTCATAAGTTAGGCTACACACCGTTAAAGTCAAGTTTTGGCAATTGATGCACTATTTTTATGGTTTCTATCACCAATCTTAGCATCACTCCTAATACCACTGCTACTTTGTAGCTCGACAACGCTCACGCAAACAGCAGTAAACAAGGATCTGCAAAGGCGATAAAACCACTGGTAGCTGTGCCGAGAAAAGCCCTTAATACAAGAAAACCCCAAAATCTATGTCGGACTTTGGGGTTTAACTTAAGCGAGCGCTACACAATTAGAAGAAGCCTAAGGCATCATCACTGTAACTCACTAATAAGCACTTCGTCTGCTGGTAGTTCGCTAGCGCCATCTTGTGGGTTTCACGACCAATACCTGATTGCTTATAACCACCGAAGGCAGCATGTGCAGGATACATATGATAGCAGTTCGTCCATACACGACCGGCTTGGATACCACGACCCATACGATAGGCTTGTGAACCATTACGACTCCAAACCCCAGCCCCTAAACCAAAGATACTGTCATTAGCAATCGCAAGCGCCTCTTCCTCATCTTTGAAGGTAGTCACGGCAGCAACAGGACCAAAAATTTCCTCTTGGAAGATGCGCATTTTGTTGTCCCCTAAGAGCATCGTAGGTTTCACAAAATAACCACTATCTAACTCACCACCAAGTAGGTTGCGCTCGCCTCCAATTAAAGCCGTCGCGCCCTCATCCCGACCAAGGTTAATGTAGCCTAGAATACGGTTAAGCTGGGCCTCAGACACCTGAGCACCGACCATGGTTGTTTTATCGAGTGGATTACCCTTTTTAATGGCATCAACGCGTGCGATCACTTTTTCAATAAAGCGCTCATAAATTGACTCTTGAACTAAAAGGCGTGATGGTGCAGTACAAATCTCACCCTGATTAAGTGCAAACATCGCAGCACCCTCAAGCGCCTTATTGAGGAAAGCATCATCGGCATCCATCACGTTTTCAAAGAAAATGTTTGGACTCTTACCGCCTAACTCAACCGTGGCAGGGATTAAAGTATCCGCAGCGCAACGTAAAATATGCTGACCGACTGTGGTTGAACCGGTAAAGGCGATCTTGGCGATACGATGACTAGTCGCTAAGGCCTCACCCGCTTCCTTACCAAAGCCATTCACAATATTAACAACGCCTGGCGGTAATAAATCACCGATAATCTCCATCAATAAGAGAATCGATGCAGGCGTCTGCTCCGCCGGCTTCATCACAATGGTACAACCCGCTGCTAAGGCAGGCGCCAACTTCCAACACGCCATCAAGAGTGGGAAGTTCCACGGAATAATTTGCCCCACCACACCAATTGGCTCTTGGAAATGATAAGCCACGGTATTTGGCTCAATATCAGAGATGGCACCCTCTTCGGCGCGCAGGCAACCCGCAAAATAACGGAAATGATCGATACCGAGTGGTAAGTCAGCCGCCATCGTTTCACGTAAAGGCTTACCATTATCAATGGTTTCTGCAACCGCTAGCAGCTCAAGGTTTTGCTCCATGCGATCGGCGATGCGTAACAGCACGGCAGAACGCTCTTGGGCGGGTGTACTAGCCCACCCCTTGAACGCTCGCTCGGCTGCATCAATGGCTAAATTGATATCATCAGCATCAGATCGTGGGGCCTCACAAAAGGCTTGACCATTAACTGGGCTGATATTCTCAAAATAGTTACCCGCGGTCGGTGGCACCCACTTACCGCCAATGTAGTTTTCATAACGCTTCTTGAATGGGAAATCCATATCAAGACCAACACTGCGTAGATCCATGACTTTCATAGCTAACCTCCTGCAACCAGATGAAGTGATGGGTAGAATCTCCAAATCATGCTAACACAGTCATTGCGAAATGAAATAAGGGATTATATGAACAAAATGTCAATTAAGCTGGAAAGCGACCTGTCTTCTTCCACTCAATCAAACGCTCAGTCAGGTTGACAAGGTGACGTGGTCATCACGTTCAATGGACTGGTTCTTGGGTATGCAATATTATTGGCAAATAAAAAACGAATAACTCTGTCAAAAATTGAGCTTATGGTCAATCAGGCTTATAAAGTTCGGTTTTTTAAGCTTCGTCTGCTCACCCAGGATATGGTGATGACCATTAACCTGTTTAATAAACAGAGGTCGGCCATAGAAGTCTTTAGCAAAAAAATAAGTGTTGCTCATAATACGTGTTAAGCAGTACGTACCAGCTGATGCGACAGTGTTATGATGTGCGCCTTGCGCAACCCGAGTCGCGAAGTTTTACGTTTATAAAGCACGCAGTCAAAAGAAAGGGCGTCCCGCCGGCTCCGAATGGATTCCTGCGACGGCACTGGATCGAAAGATGGTTAAAAAGAATTATCTGGCTTAGCCATGTATGTTCAATGATTACGCCGCACAATTAAGACCAAGTGCTTCGAGATAAAGTTGAGTGAGCAAGTACAAGTTGACTCATCATAGTTCAATATCGGGGAAAGTTGTCGACACGCTCGCCGAAGACTAACAATCGCTTGCTTTGTTTTACGACAAATGTCCACAATCTCATCTGCTCTTGGTATCAGTCTTACCCCTTTAAAGCAAAGGAGTAGCTCAGCCCGTCAAAAAAGTCTGACATTCAGACTTTTGAGAGCTACCGACAATTAAATTATAGCCCTATATGATGTTATAGGGCGTTTTGATCTTTAGATCATGTCATGTGAAATGATGCTATTGAGTAGCTGACACTAAATACTCGATAACTGCCTCTCTATCGTCTTCATCCATATCCTCAAATGAAGGCATAGCACCCATGCCTTCAAGCATGGTTCTGCGAATGCGTTCTGCATCTGGTTTTAACTCATCAAAATTCGGACCGATAGTGCCTGTGGTGCCAGCATCATTGAGAGTGTGACAAATAGCACAGGGAATAGGTTGCGCTGAACTAATAAATAACTCTTTGCCACGTTCCAAACGTGCTTCGTCTGCAAATGCGGTGACACTGGAGAATGATACGATAAGGGTGCCTAAAGCGACTAATAATTGTTTCATAAATACCGGATTAAACGTAACATGCAGGCTGAAAACAAGGAGTTTCAGCCTGCATGTTGAGACCTTTGCAATAACCCCTCAAATTTCCTA
>NZ_KV792908.1:0-6317 GCF_001808335.1 Oligella sp. HMSC05A10
TTAGGAAGTTTGAGGGGTTATTGCAAAGGTCTCGGCGTTTCAAGCAGATGTATGCCGAGCTAAGTTTAAAGTCTCAGCTGCAGGAAGAAATCATAAAAAAGCTATAGTGCCTGTAGCAACACGTAAGCAATGGGCTAGTGAGCTACAGGCCGGCTACCGAGTGATTATCGTCATGAGTTGTCAGGTGGTGGGTATTAGTCGAACGGCTTATTACTACCATAAACGGTTGGTAGATGATAGTGAGGTAATTCACGCGTTACAGGTACTGGTTGAGCGTCATCCTCGCTGGGGGTTTCCCAAGTATTTTAAGCGACTAAGGGCCTTAGGCCATCGCTGGAATCATAAGCGCGTCCAGCGTGTTTACACGGACTTAAAGCTTCAGTTTAGAACCAAACGTAAGCAGCGGCTACCTGCTCGACAGCCTAGGCCTTTAGCTCAGCCAGCCTCTCCACAGCAGTGCTGGTCGATGGATTTTATGTCAGACGCGTTAGAGAGCAAGCGTAAATTCCGCACCTTCAACGTGATTGATGATTTTAATCGTGAGGTGCTAGGGATTGATGTCGCCATCAGTATCGCCTCAGTGCGAGTGACTCGGTACTTAGATGGGATTGCGCTTAAACATGGCTATCCTGAACGTATTCGAGTAGATAACGGCAGTGAATTTACCTCTCATAAGTTCATGAAATGGGCAGAGGAGCGAAGTATTTATATTGATTTTATTGAGCCAGGTAGTCCATATCAAAATGCCTATATTGAACGTTTTAACAAGACTTACCGAGAAGAAGTCTTAGACTGTTATCTCTTCAATAATCTGGAAGAAGTCAGGTACCTCACAGAAGAGTGGATAACAGTTTACAATCACGAAAGGCCTCATGACTCACTCAATGACTTGAGCCCCATAGAGTATAAAAAACAGGTTATTTCTACCGATGAGTTGTGTTAAGAATGGGGTAGTTACACGTTTAGCTCTAAATCGATTTCGTATAGAATTTGGTGAGCGTGTAAGCGCTCACCAATAGTAAAGAAAAATCGCATTTCCACAAAACTCTTTACAGAGTCTTTGTAGTCTTGGTTATTATTTTACTAAAGTTGAAACATCGATTAGGTACATTTGTCTCTTACCTTCATGCACTGAATCAATACAAACTTTCATGCCTGATGGATGCCAACGTGGATGAAGATCGCAACGGTTTTCTTTTTTTAAATCAGGTGTATAAAATTGCCCAATCTCATACACAATTTCTTCCTGCGTATCAAAAATCAAAAGCTTGCGGATATTCGTTTCCGAATCAGGGTAAGTATCTGTCAACAACCAGCGCTGATCGACAGGGCTATAACTCATGTGACCATTTTCAGTTAGAACTCCCTTTCCAATAATCTCAACTTGATTGAGATCATTATCTTGGTATAAATGATAATGGATTGAACCATCATGAGGCCCCCAAACAATGATGCTATTGTTGTCTTTCCAGAAGGGATGAGAAATTTGATATTCCGATTTTTCATAATCATAAGTACCCACTGCATTTGGGTCAAAATCCTCTTCCAACTGAGGCAAAGGATGATCAGAGCATTCTAATAATCGAATATCGCTCCCATCTGGATTTATCGTAATCAGCCTATGTAAGAAACAAGTTTCATCCTCTACTCGTTCTGTCCAACGGTGCAAGAAAAGAATGCGCTTAGAATTAGGGCTAACTTCAATATGACTAATCCAGTGCAGGGCTTTAACCATTGATTCTCGATGATTAAAGCGACACAGATCTGCATAACTTACAATAACTTTAGACTGTCCGGTTGCAATATCAACATGCACCAATCCATCATCTTCAGGGTAAAGCTCAAGATCATTCGCTTTACCCTCAGGTTCGCTATAGCCAATCGTCTCATGAGTCACATACAGACGGCGATAGTCTACTGTAACAGCATAACTACCGTCAGGCGCTACAGAATAAATAGGTATATCAAGATCACGAGATTCTTTATCTTCAATATTTAAAATTCTTGAAGAAAATGATGGATAACGACCCGATTTCGTTGTGCTACGCACATTAAAAATAATGTTTTTCTGTTCTTGATTTCCCAGCCACTGAAGCTGAGCGCCCATTTGCCAGTTCCAAGTAGTTGTGGAATCTAATTCTATGAAACGCCCCCCCTCATCTAAATCAAAATAACCCACTTGTGCTTCTAACTCCGGAACTAAGTTAGCATCCATGGATTCATATTGTTGACCGAGAATTTTATTCTGTTCTAAATGCCAAGGAGTCTTATTGTAATATCCAAAAAAATGATGTTGCTCATTATCATTAAATCCTGCTCCCAGCTCGTGAGCAGCGCATTCATGTTTAATCCAGTTTAACGTTTTCTTAATCATATATTTTCCTTAAATACGATTACCTCTTGAAGTGCGCAATCCAAAATAAATTGATAACACACACAATAAAATTAAAATAACTGACATCGGTCTAGTGATGAATTGCAATGCTAAGTCAGCAAAACTACCGTGAGACAATAACAATGCCCTAGAGAAATTAGACTCTGCCATTGAGCCTAAAACAAGACCTAACACTAGTGGTGAACGGGATACATTTAAAATCATAAAGACATAACCAATCACCCCTACTATCAACATAATTCCAATATCTTCAACCTGAGAGCGAATCGAAAAAGCGCCAATAATAGCTAATGCAATAATGATTGAAGCCAAGATTTCTTTAGGTAAAAAGATAACTCTAGAACCATAATAGGCAATGAGCAGTCCAATAGGAACGAAGGCTAAATTACTCAAAAACAGACTAAATATAAAACCATAGGCAATATCCGGGGTTTGTTCGAAGAGGGCTGGACCAGGTGAAAGCCCATGAATTGTTAGACCGCCAAGTAAAACCGCTGTCACAGCATTACCTGGAATACCTAAAGTCAATAAAGGCACCAATGAACCTCCGGTAACCGCATTATTAGCTGTTTCAGAAGCAACAATCCCCTCTTCTGCTCCTTTACCAAACTTCTCAGGCTCTTTCGAAGCTTTTTTTGCCATATCATAAGCAATAAAACTTGTAATACTTTGGCCTACACCCGGAACAATTCCCACGATAGTCCCCAATAATGAGGAACGAATCAAATTAGTCTTCTGCTTCAGTGTATCTTTAAATACTTGCCACCCTCCTGAAAAGTCAACTTTTAATTCACTACTTTTTCTGCTCTCAGAGCTCATCAAACTAATTGCTTCAGGAATAGAATACAAACCGATTAGTGCAATAACTAGCGGCAAACCGTCATACAATACAGGTAAACCTAAAGTTAGCCGCATTTCACCTGTCATAGGATGCATTCCTACCATACTGATAATCAATCCTAAAATACCAACGATCAATCCAGGTAGTAACTTTCCTTCAGAAACAGAAGCAATGATTGTCACCCCAAACACTGCAAATAAGAAATATTCAGGAGCTCCTAACATTAATGATAGTTCTGAAAGTACGGGCGCCATAAACAACAACACCACAGTACTAAACAGCCCACCAATACACGAAGCAAAGACAGCAAGGCCAATTGCACGCCCTCCTTTGCCCATTTGAGTCATTGGGTAGCCATCCCAACAAGTTGCCACCGCAGAGGGTGTCCCTGGAATATTCAACAAGATGGCGCTAATAGCCCCGCTAAATGTAGACGAAACATAAACGCCACCAAGCAAAGCCAGACCAATCTCAGGAGGAAAAACAAACGTCATAGGAATTAATAATGCAACTCCCATAGTACTTGTTAATCCTGGCAACATACCAATAACTACCCCCACTACTGAGCCGATAAAGATTGCTAGCAACATCGCAGGCGCAAGAGTAGTCGTCAATCCGATAAAAATATCTTCTAGCATCGTCATCTACTCCTTAGTAGAATTGCAAATACTGTTCAATAGAAAACACACTGCTTGGCGTAGAAATACCTAAAAACGCGAAAAAGATTAAATAAATCAATAACGTTGTTCCTAAGGCTACATAAATGTACAGATTTCGATGTTTTCTTGCTATGACCACTTGAACTAAATAAACAACAATCGTAAATGTAATCATAAAACCCAATAAAGGAATCAAAAGCATCGTCGCTGCTATTAACAGAAAGATAAGGCAAATATCCCAAGCAAAAGTTTTTTTCTCTACAGACTGCGTTTGTTCCAGAGCATCAGTTTTTACTTTCTGCGTTTTAAATTCATTAAAAAACAATAAAACACTAAGAAGTGTCAAAAGAACTGATAACCCTCTTAACAGCATTGAAGACTCAAAAGAATAACTCCATGAGGCAATACCAAGCAAAACCCCTACAAAAGTCATTACAGAAGGAAATATGAGATTCTGATTCATAATAAACCCTCGGCAACTTACTTAATTAAGTCAATTAGCTGTTCAGACTCTTTACGCGCTTCATTTAATTCTTGTTTGAACTCCTCTGTATTAGAAAAAGTCAAAACAATGCCAAGTTTTTCAGCAGCCTCTTGAAACTCTTCATCCTGAAGAAGCTTTTCAAAGGCCTCAGACAAAATTTGTTTTTGATTATCAGCAATTCCCTTTGGCGCAATGACACCCCTTAAGGCGGTACCAACAAGGGGGACATCAGCCTCGCTAACCTCAGAAATAGTTGGTACATCAGGGTATGCAGGATGTTTTTTACGACTGAACACTACTAAAGGCCGCAAACGATCCATATTGGTATAAGTTAATGCTGAGCTTGCTGTTAATAATCCCACATCAATTTCATTACTCAGTAAACTAGTTGCTACCGGACCTGATCCTGGATAACTAACAAAATTGGTTGTAATATTTAATGCTTGATTTAGTGCAGCTGCTTGTAAATGAACATTAGATTGAGGACCATCCCCTCCCATGCTCAGCACACTTTTTCCTGACTCAGTCGCTTTTATAAAATCCTCAAAACTTTTTATCTCACTGCTTGGATTTACAACCAACACGATTGGATCTGACTGAATATTTGCAATAGGTTCAAAATCATCTAAACTAAACTCCACGCCATCACGCAAAAGCTCAATCAAGAAGAATGACGGCACACTGATTAGGCCGATTGTATAACCATCCGGTTTCGACTTAGCTAAACGTGTAAACCCAACCTGTCCTCCCGCTCCAGGATTATTCTCAACAATCATACGCTTGCCAATGTATTTTTGAATATGTCGCCCAATTAATCTAGCCACTACATCATTCCCCCCTCCTGGAGAATAGGCAACGTTCATAGTAATAGGTTTACGTGGATAGTTTTCATCAGCTTTAGCTACTGTTGCACCAAAAGCTAACACACTAGCCATAAAAAGCGAAAATACCGATTTTTTAATCATATTAGTCTCCTAACGGTTTATTTCATATTGATTTTAAGTAAATGACGACACCTATGCTGACTGAATAACCACTGACTTAAGGTTACAGGGACTCCTTCTTCATCATAGGAAATACGTTCATTAAGCAAACCCGCCGCAGGTAAGTTATAAACTTTTAATAAATCTGCTTGTTCTTTATTAAGAATGATGGGTTCAAGCTCGATCGATAAACTATCCAATGAAACTCCGTAATCATTTTTTAGTTTTTCGCTGAACAATTGAGTTGATAAAAAAGTATTTTTCTCTATGGGAAAAAACTTCTCTGCTGACAGATAAATACTCTCAATAAAAAGAGGTCGTTTATCCGCACTTCGTAACCGAACCACCCGAATCAAAGGTTCAAGAGGCTCAAGCATAAGCTTCTCTGCGATAGAAGCAGATTGATATTGATGGTCAAAAAGTATTAGTTCAACATGGTTTTCATGACCACTGGCTTCTATTTGCAAATCAAAGTTGTAAATACCTAATAAATCGCGATCTACCGGTTTATTGCATAAAACACTATTTCCGATACCTGGCCGAGTGGCAATTAATTTTTTTTGTTTCAAGACACTAAGTGCTTCACGAACAGTAAGGCGGCTTATATCATATCGTTCGCATAAAGCCTTCTCCGATGGGATTAATTCGCCTTCCAAGTATTGACCTTTATTAATTTTATTTTCAATTAATTGACTTAGTTGAATGTACAAAGGTATCGGACTTGATTTATCAATCATTTGCATACAGTTCCTCAAAAAATGACATCAGGATGTCATGACATCCTTACTAGCAAGATATCTGATTCTGAACTTTAAAATAACTAGTAATTTCCCTAGGGGTCTAATTTTTTTGAGCTGTATTCTTTCAAACTGAAATATTGGAGAAATTTACTTGATAGTCGTATTACTTATGGATGGTAACCCTCCCACAAAACCATAGCAATTAGAAGTAGAAT
>NZ_KV792909.1:0-760 GCF_001808335.1 Oligella sp. HMSC05A10
AAAGGAAGTTACACAAAATTATTTACAGGCTCAGAAAAGAATCTGAACCTAATCTAATCTAACAGACATCCATTAAAAACGAGTAACTGTCAGATCAGGAAGAAATTAGTACAATTTATATTTAGTTCCTCTTCCTGAACCAATTTTTTCAACATGTCCCTTTTCGATTAGCCCTTTAAGCAGACTCAAAACTTTATCTTTTCCAAAACCAGTCAACTCAGAAATTTCGCTACTTGAGAGTACGAACCCATTTGCCAGCTTATCAAATACCTTTTCTTCATCCATTGTGAAATTATTTGTTTTATTTACTGTTGGCAAAATGGTCACAACAGTATTTTCACTCACATCAAAGAAAGGTTGATTCTGTATATCAGAATAGGCCTTTTTAATTCTTAAGATTCCTGTTCCAAACTTTTCAATAATATCAAGCCTAAAAAATACATTGGCAATTATTGGATTTCTAAGCATAGAGCATCGATGGGTTCACCGACCTCAGCTCGCTTTAACAAGGCGATAACTTGCTCATTTCTCTTACGTTACTCATCATAAGACGCCTAACTAAAAAATAGTAGTAAAAGAAAATTCTACAGTTGAGCTGTGTTAATTTAGAGGATGGTTACCGGGCTGTTATAAAAACCATTAACTCTCATATTCTAACTCCCCTCATTTTGATTAATAAAAAGACGATATCTCTATCGTCTTGAATCTTATCTTTTTCTATTCTTCTTGTATGACCCCCATTTTTAGGAACACCTTTTAG
>NZ_KV792910.1:0-59265 GCF_001808335.1 Oligella sp. HMSC05A10
ATTTAGAGGGTGACAACTATCCTGACATAGAGAGCAGAGAAACCGACTTAACATAGATCGCCCTCGTCTTCTGCTTCAAAGCGCAGGGTCGTCATGGCATAAGAAACCACGCTGATCTGATCACCTTACATCCGCTTGGTACGCTCGAAAGCAATCTGATCTACCAGTGGCTGATACTAATTTGCCAAGCGTTCAAGGAAATGATAAATCGCACTGATCTCAAGCTTAACACCTCGGTATTTCAATAAGTAATCAACGGTTTTAAATTTACTCAATGGGTAAACTAAGCGCGCAATCACCAAGTGCCGAAACAGCTCGTCCTGCACGAGATTAAACTCAATCGCATCGTAAATACGATCAAAGATAAGTTCCGGCCCAATCAGCTGTACTTAATTGTTCTGAAACGAAGAGACGATCACTAAGGATTTACTGTCTTCTTCATGAACCTCAAACTCAAAGCTCAGTTGGAGTTTCTAGCTGTCCATGAGTTGCCTTGCTTTGGCTTTTAAGTGCTCAATCTCTGGACGCTCGGTGGCGCAACCAATCGTTTTAATCAGTCGGTTTCAGCTATTTTCCTTGCTAAGTATTTGAATACTAACGGATCCTGGTTTGTTTTTTCTCTCAAAGGAACATACTAACACCTGCGGGTCACCCAAAAATGACCTTATTTTTACTAAGCTATTGATTTATAAGTAATGATTGGGTTACCCACGAAAATAAGTGACGAAGACAGGTGATTCTTCACTCCTTAAGGAAAATTAGCTTACTCTTAATCTTGAACTTTTCCTGGATTCAAGATGTTTTTCGGGTCCAAAGCTTGCTTCATTAATTTCAGGGCTTGTATCTCAGCTGAACTCCGACTATAAGATAACCATGGTTTTTTATGTAAACCAATACCGTGCTCAGCTGACACAGAACCATTATTCTCACGTACAACCTCATAGAAAGCCGCCTCAATCTCTAAAGCCACTGTATCATCTGGCACAGGTCCTACTACCACATGGATATTTCCATCGCCCACGTGACCAAAAAACATCGCACGGATACCCACAAAACGAGTATTCATTATTTCTTTCAATATTTCTGCACAATGCCCAATACTAGAGATTGGGAAAGAAATATCAAAATTAATCGTGGGAGCGTACCTTTGCAACAATTCTGCAATTGAATCTCTTAATTTCCAAAAAGATTCTGCATCAGAATGAGTCTGCGCTATTGCCGCATCAATAACCCATCCTTTTTCTAATGCATACTCTAACACAGCTTCAAACTGTCCGGATTGCATAGATGGATTGGCACTTTGTTGTTCCATCAATACATAAACTGGATAATCAGAAGACAACGGGGCACGTATACCCTCCTCGGTCACAGCCTCTTTATAAAAACTTTGCCACATAACTTCAAAAGCACTGATTTGACCTGAAAGCTGCTGTTGCGCATAAACCAACAACTGTTCCACACCAGTAAAATTATCTAACGCCACAAAGGCAGTATTGGCGCCGTTAACTTTTGGATGCAACTTAACTACGGCTTTAGTGATAATACCTAATGTTCCTTCGGAACCGATAAATAGTTGCTTTAAATCTGGACCGGCATTATTTTTAACCATTTTATTTAACATGGGTAGTATCGTCCCATCAGCTAAAACCACCTCCAACCCCAACACTAAATCACGGGTCATACCATAACGAATCACACGATTACCACCCGCATTAGTAGCAATATTACCCCCAATTTGACATGAACCCCGCGCTCCAAGATCTAGTGCAAAAAAGAAGCCAGCTTCCTCCGCTACCTCTTGCACTACTTGTAATGGTGTCCCTGCCCATACTGTCATCGTGCCAGAAACACCGTCAATTTCTATAATGCCTTTCATCCGCTCCATGGATATAACAACACAACCCTCGACCGGTGTTGCGCCCCCTGCAAGACCCGTCAAGCCACCTTGAGGAACGACTGGACATCCTAGCTCATTACAAGTTTTCAAAACTTTCGATATGGTTTCAGTATTACGTGGCATCACAACCGCACTGATCTCACCACCCTTTTCTCCACTCCAATCCTGATGATATTTTTCACTGATGTCGTCACCAACCAACAAATCTTCTGTAGGAAGAATGCTGCATAACACTTCAATAATCAATGTTTTATCGTTCACCTTTACGTCCTCTCTAATTTCTCATTTATTGAGAATAAAAATCAATAGTTGAAAATTATTGAAAAATTTTACCACTGACAATATAATTTCGTCATCAATAACAATTAAGCAACAATAATGACATGCAAATGACTTTGCAGTCATATATTGAACTTCTAACCCTTGCGACATCAGCAACACTCGGAGACTTTAAACATGAAAAACTTATTTCGTAAACACAAACTAGTTGTAAGCTTAGGCCTATGCGCATCACTTTTTGCTAGTTTAGCTCATGCTAATACTGTCCTTAAAGCAGGTCACGCTTCATCTAACACCAGTACTGGACATGCTGCTTTCGAATTTTTAGGCAAAGAATTAGCTGAAAAAACCAAAGGTCGCATCACTGTAGAAATCTTCCCAAATTCACAATTGGGCAGTGAGCGTGAACTAGTAGAAAGTATCCAGTTAGGAAACGTAGATTTGGCTTTTGCCTCTTCCGCCGTGCTAGGTAATTTCAACAAAGAATTCTTTGCGTTAGACATTCCATTCTTATTTAAAGACCGTGAAAGCGTTTATCGCATCCTGGATGGAGAAATAGGTCAACATCTGCTTAAAAGCCTAGAGTCAGTCGGAATTAAGGCTGTAGCCTTTTGGGAGAACGGCTTCCGACAATTAACAAACAATAAAAAAATCATTCATACACCAGATGACTTAAAAGGCATGAAAATGCGTACCATGGAAAATGAAGTACACATTGCAGCATGGAAAGAAGTTGGCGCCAATCCCTCGCCTCTAGCTTTTGGTGAGTTATTTACTGCCTTACAGCAAGGTACTTTTGATGCACAAGAAGGTCCTATCAATTTGTTCTACGATATGAAATTCTACGAAGTACAGAATCACATCACTAAAACTAATCATGTATATTCCCCCTGGCCTGTCATGATCAACCCTGATGTTTACAATCGTTTCAGCGACGAAGACCGTGCTATTTTTGATGAGGCTATTAAGAAAACTACAGAATTCCAACGCGCTCAGGCACAAGAAGCTGATGCTAAAGCCATCGCTAATATGCCTAATATGACAATCACTGAGTTAACACCTGAGCAACTTGCTGTCTTTGCCGAACGCATGGGCCCAGTACACGAATTAGTAAAGAAAAAAATCGGTGATGACATCGTTGATCGCATCGTTAAAGAAGCCAATCGTTAGCATTAAAGTTTCAGCCTAACAAACTAAATAAATTGTTTTCTCTAATGGGCAAGAAATACTTGCCCACCTGGCTGCAACCTTCCATAACAGCATATAGGGTTTCTTCATGTTTAAATTTCTAAACAAGCACTTAGAAGAAAGTATCTTGGTATTGTTACTTTCAATCATGACCATATTAATTGGCGCGCAAGTTTTTATGCGTTATGTACTCAATGACTCGCTCACTTGGTCTGAGGAACTTGCTCGTTACTGTTTTATCTGGGCTACTTACTTGGGTGTGTCCTATGGCGTACGTGAAAACGCACACATTTATGTTGAAATCGTAACTAACCGTCTACCGATATCTTATCAACGATACGCCGCCATTCTTTCACACTTTGTGTTTATCTTTTTTGCAATTATAGTAATGAAAGAAGGTTATTTGCTAAGTATGAAAGTTTTCAAGTTTGGGCAAACTTCATCGTCACTTAATATTCCTATGGGATATATCTACTTAGCTCCCACTGTAGGCTTTGGTTTGGTTATTTTGAGGCTACTGCAAAAAATAACACAAGAAATCCGAACAATACGTTTTGCGAGGCAATCATGATTTCATTTTTGCTATTTGGTTGCTTCATCCTGCTTTTAATACTTCGAGTACCTGTTGCAATTTCACTTGGTCTCTCTTCCGCTTTAGCTCTACTTTACAGTGGAAAAGTAAATAGTAGCTTTATCGCCCAAGGCCTCGTCACATCAATCGACTCCTTTCCTTTAATGGCCGTCCCTTTCTTTATTTTAGCGGGAGACCTGATGGGGCAAGGAGGGCTATCTCGACGACTACTGAACGTGGCAAGCATTTTCTTCGGTCGTTACACAGGTGGTCTTGCAATTATTGCTATAGTGACTAGCATGTTCTTTGCAGCTATCTCAGGATCTGGTCCTGCAACTGTTGCAGCTATTGGGGGACTGATGTTACCCGCCATGGCAAAGGCGGGATATGACAAAGGCTTTTCTATCGGCCTGATTGCCTCTGCTGGGAGCATAGGAATCATCATTCCTCCTAGTATTCCTATGATTATTTATGCGGTCTCTGCCAACGTTTCCATCACACAAATATTCCTAGCTGGTATTATTCCTGGCTTAATGATTGGAATAGCCTTAATTTTTACGGCTTATATCAATGCGCGTCGAGAAGGTTACAAAGGCTCTGATAAACGTTACTCATCAAAAGAGATCTTCCAAACAGTTTGGGATGCTAAATGGGCTTTATTAGTTCCTGTTATTATTCTTGGCGGGATTTACGGTGGGGCATTCACTCCAACTGAAGCTGCAGCCGTTGGTGTTATTTATGGCTTTATCGTCGGCGTTTTTATCTACAAAGAATTAAAATGGTCAGATTTATACCGTGTGATAGCGGGCTCTGCACTAACCTCAGCAACAGTAATTGTAATTGTAGGTACCGCCACCATCTTCGGACGCATGTTAGCCATCGAACGTATTCCATTCATGATTGCTGATTACATCGTGCACATCACCGATAGCCCTATCCTTATTTTATTGCTGATCAACGTATTTCTCCTTTTAGTAGGTATGCTCATGGAAACCTTGGCAGCCATCATTATCTTGGTTCCCATCTTGCTTCCTGTAGTCACAGCAGTGGGAGTCGATCCAATTCACTTTGGAATTGTGATGATCGTTAACTTAGCGATAGGCTTAGTAACACCACCTGTCGGCGTCAACCTTTTTGTTGGCTCCCGAGTTGGCGAAACCAGCTTAGAAAAAGCTATTAGTGGCTCAGTTCCGTTTTTCATAGCAATGCTATTGATGTTGTTACTATTCACATATATTCCGTGGTTTTCGCTTTTTCCCTTAAGCTTAATCGATTGAAAATAGCGATCGTTATTCACACTTTTTCTTTTGTTTCACTTTGGAGAGATACATGACTGAAAAAATTCGTGCCGCTATTATTGGACCTGGCAATATCGGTACAGACTTACTTGCCAAATTGATGCGTAGCCCTGTTTTAGAGCCAGTTTGGATGGTGGGAGTGGATCCACAATCGGACGGTCTGAAACGCGCTGCCAAACTAGGCTTAAAAACCACTTCTGAAGGTGTAGATAGTTTATTACCCCACGTAGAAACTGATAACATTCAAATCGTATTTGACGCAACCAGTGCTTACGTTCACAAAAACAACTCTGACAAACTAACACCGTATGGTGTCATGATGATTGACTTAACGCCAGCTGCAATAGGTCCTTTTTGCGTACCCCCTGTTAATCTAGAAGACTTAATGGAGGCTGGTACACAAAATGTAAATATGGTGACCTGCGGAGGCCAAGCAACAATACCTTTAGTTCATGCTGTATCACGAATACAGCCTGTTGAATATGCTGAGATCGTTGCTACTGTCTCGTCTCGGTCCGCTGGTCCTGGCACTCGTAAAAACATAGATGAATTCACGACTACGACAGCAGGTGCGGTAGAGCGAATTGGTGGCGCTCGCCGCGGTAAGGCCATCATCATTTTAAATCCTGCTGAGCCACCTTTAATTATGCGTGATACAGTTCATTGTTTGACGGACGGCGATCCAGATGAAGAACGCATCACCGAATCGGTGCATGCCATGATAACCGAAGTACAAAAATATGTTCCGGGTTATCGCTTAGTTAATGGACCTGTATTTGACGGAAATCGTGTTTCTATTTACCTAGAAGTAGAAGGACTTGGCGATTATTTACCTAAATACTCTGGTAATTTGGACATCATGACTGCGGCAGCAGCGCGTACAGCTGAAATGTTTGCTGAGCGCCTGCTTGCCAAACAATGACACCCTCTTTAAAAAGGATTGCGTAATGAGTAAACACAAAATTATTTTGCATGACATGTCGCTACGTGATGGAATGCACCCTAAACGTCATCAAATCACTTTAGAGCAAATGCGTAGCATTGCTCGAGGGCTTGACGAAGCTGGAGTCCCCTTAATCGAAGTCACACACGGCGATGGTTTAGGTGGTGCGTCAGTAAACTATGGCTTTTCTGCACACAGTGACGAGGAATACCTAAGCACAGTTATCCCTGAACTGAAACAAGCAAAAGTATCCGCTTTATTAATTCCAGGAATTGGAACTACTAGCCATCTTCACATGGCTCATGACTTGGGCGTTAGCACCATTCGGATAGCGACTCACTGCACCGAAGCCGACGTAGCAGAACAACACATTACTCTGGGTCGTAAACTTGGTATGGATACCGTTGGCTTCTTAATGATGAGCCATATGAACTGCCCAACAGGACTAGTAGAACAGGCCAAACTTATGGAAAACTACGGCGCAAACTGCATCTACATAACCGACTCTGCAGGGCACTTATTACCTAACACTGTCAAAGAACGATTATTGGCTGTTCGAGATGCACTAAACCCAGAAACAGAATTAGGTTTCCACGGACATCATAATTTAGCAATGGGTGTAGCAAACAGCGTCGCAGCTCTTGAGGCTGGCGCAAATCGAATTGACGCCGCTGCCGCCGGCTTAGGTGCTGGGGCAGGTAATACTCCGATGGAGGTATTAGTCGCAGTATTAGACCTAATGGGTATCGAAACTGGTGTTGATGTTTTCCGTATTCAGGATGTAGCTGAAGATTTGGTAGTTCCTATCATGGACTTCCCAATTAGAGTAGATCGCGATGCCTTAACCTTGGGTTATGCTGGTGTGTATGGTTCCTTTTTGTTATTTGCTAAACGCGCTGAACAAAAATTTGGTATCCCCGCCCGTGAAATTTTAGTAGAAATGGGTAGGCGAGGAATGGTTGGTGGTCAAGAAGACATGATCGAAGACACCGCTTTGTCTTTATTACGCAAACGAGAAATAAATTAAAAACCCTCTTGGTAAGACAGTTGCTTGGTACAAATCATGCAACTGTACTTAACCTAAGCAAAATAACTGGATCTATGATAAAAACCTCTAACAACTTCGCTATTTTTTAACCACTCACATACCAAGATACACTTGCTGTATTTGTGGATCGTCACGCAATTCAGACCCCGTCCCTTCAAGTGATACACGACCTGTCTCTATAGCATAACCCCTATCACATATTGCCAATGCATGATGTAAATGCTGTTCAACTAAAATAATCGTCGTTTCTTTCTTAATATCAACAATTTTTTGAAAAATCTCTTCAGTCAAAATAGGCGAAATTCCTAATGATGGCTCATCAAGTAGCATCAACTTGGGTTGAGAAACCAACCCTCGAGCAATTGCCAACATTTGTTGCTCTCCGCCCGACAAACTTCCTGCAAGATTATTTATCCGTTCCTTTAATCGTGGAAACACATCTAAAACATGACTAATCATTTCTTTACGAGTGACACGAGAACGTTTGTTATAACCACCAATAACCAAGTTTTCCAAAACAGTCATTTCAGGAAAAACTTCTCGACCCTCCGGAATATATGCAATACCTAACGCAGCCATATGATGCGCAGGAACAGTAGTAATATCTTGCCCTTCAAATTTAATACTACCTGCTTTCCTGACTAATCCAACAATTGATTGTAGAATTGTTGTTTTACCAGCACCATTAGTTCCAATAATCGCAACAATTTCTCCTTTATGTACTTCAAGTGAAACATCCCATACAGCCTGAACATTTCCATAAAAACTATTTAACTTAGTTACTTCCAACATGACCATCCCCAAGATAGGCTTTAATCACTTGAGGGTCTCGTACGACTTCATTCGGTTTACCCCTCGCGATAGTTTCTCCGTTTTGCAATACTACAATCGATTCCGCTACAGCCATAACGGCCTTCATGATATGCTCAATAATAACAACAGATACCCCTTGTTGATTAATTTCATGTATCAGTTCAATAGCACGCTCTACCTCCGGAGGAGTTAGTCCACCCATAGGTTCATCCATCAATAACAAAGAAGGTTCTGTTGCTAAGGCTCTTGCGACTTCAAGCCTCTTCAGATTACCAATTGATAATGCACCGGCCATAGTTTCTGAAATATCCGATAAACCAGTCTTAGCCATTACTAAACTAGCCTTGTCTCGTGCAACTCTAATGTTCTTGCTTTTTGATAAACATGCAACCATGACATTGTCAAATACACTCAACTTTGGTAGTGGTTTAACAACCTGAAATGTACGGGCCAGTCCCTGAGCATTCAAAACAAATGGTTTTTGACCGGTAACATCCTGCCCATTAAAAATCACCTTACCTGAGGAAGGAGACATAAAACCTGCAATCATATTAAAGCAAGTGGTTTTACCAGCACCGTTAGGTCCAATTAAAGCTAAAACCTCACCCTTCTTAACCTCGAATGACACGTTATTTACGGCTGTCAAACCACCAAAACGTTTTGTTAGATTTTCTACCTTAAGCGTAGGATTCGACATAAATCAAAACCTCCCCTTGACTATCGTTCGTATTCTTTGTAATCCTTCAACTAAACCTCCAGGTAGGTAAACAATAACGAACATTATTAATAAACCGTAGACTATTAAATAAAGTGAAGGGAAGGCCTGAAGCAACTCCAAACTCTTGAGATATTCTTGCATCGAAATCAACACTGTAGAACCTATAATTGGGCCAATGATAGTACCAATGCCTCCCAACACCGTTACGAATATCATCTCTACTGACATATGGACACTCATGGTCATATCTGGATCGATGAACTTATTATACAAACCGTAAAATCCACCCGCTAGACCAGCTATAAAAGCACTAATTAATAATGCCTTGCTCTTTATTACTACTGAATTCATTCCCATAGCCTCAGCAGCATCCTGATCTTCACGAACAGCAATAAAGCTATAACCAAGCTTTGTTCGCATCAAAAAGGAAATAAATAAAGTTATTAAAACAGCTAGCAACAAAGCTAAATAAAAATATTCTTCTTTAGTGAATATCTGGATCCCAAGAAATGTAGGTCGATTCATTAGCATAATACCCTCTCCACCATTAGTAATATGCTTCATATTCCGTCCAACAATATGTAGAATCTCTGCAAAAGCAAGTGTGCCTAATGCAAAATATGGTCCCTTTAATCGAAATATTAAAAAACCAACTATTAAAGACAAAACAGCACTTAGTAGACCACTCAGAAATAATGAAATAGCCATATCTAAATTACAAAAATTAACTAACAGCATTGATGTATAGGCACCAACACCGAGAAACATGGCGTGACCAAAAGAAACCTGACCTGCAAAACCTCCTAATAAATTCCATGAGTGGCCAAGCATTATCCAAATTAATACCGTAATAGCGATAGAAAAAATATGAATATCAGCAAAAAACGGTACAGCGATGGCAATAATTACCGCAATGGTTATAGCACTAACAAGAGTGGCTTTCATCAATTACACCTTCCTACCAAACAGACCCTGAGGTCGATATAACAAGACTATAAGGAATAGAACCAACCCAAATACATCACGGTAGGCGGTACCGCCAGGTATGTAAGTTGCACCAAAACTTTCTGTGATACCCAATATAAGTCCCCCGATCGCAGCCCCTGGAATGCTTCCCATTCCTCCTAATACAACAACGACAAAAGCCTTGACTAAAAATAACGAACCTATACTCGCATATATTGGATAAGTAGTAGAGAGAACACTGCCTGCTACACCAGCATAAACCGATCCTAAACCAAAAGTCACCCCTGAAATAAATGGCACATTAATGCCCACTATTCGTGCTGCCATTGGCTTCTGCGCTGCGGCACGCATTGCCAAACCCGTATCAGTTTTCTTAAGAAAAAGTGTTAATAAAAGGAACAATACAATTGTCAATAAAAAACCCACAGCAAGTGATGCATTAAAAGTTATACCACCTATTACTAAAATCTTATTTTCCCAATAAAGCGATTCACCTGTCAGGCGCGAATAGTTAGGACCCAGAAAGTAAGGTAAAGCCGCAATATTAACAAGTAAAATACTTGCTCCCGCAGTTAACATTAAAGTATTTTCCTCGCTCCCTTTTTGTGCTTTTGATACAAAAAAACTATAAAGAAAGTACCCGATAAAAAAACAGACTGGCGTAGTAAATATAATACTTACAAAAGGATCTATTCCAAATATTCTAAAAGTGAAGTAGCTTACGAACATCCCAATCATGACGAATTCACCATGGGCCATATTTATTACTCTCATAACACCAAATATAAGAGTAAGACCTAACGCAATACTAGCGTACACACCGCCAATCATTAACCCATCAAAAAGAGTTTGAATCATTCTCAGCTACTCCTACTAATCTAATTGACTAATCAGTCCCAACCTTTGAATTTCTCAATCTTGCGTTGCGCAACATCATTTGGATAGACTGTATACATTTTTCCATCAATCCATTGAGAAAGATCTGTTATAGCCCGATTCTGATTTGTATAACCATCAAAATTTTCAAATTTTATAGGACCAAAAATTGTGTTCAAATCTGTTTCTGCTAAAGCATTACGTACAGATTCGCGATCAAAGCTCGTTGCTCTTTCCAAAGCATCTGCTAATACGTACATTGCGGCATAACCTTCTACCTCATGTTCACCAGGTTCGTGACCATATTTCTCTGTGAAACCCTTATGAAACGCTTGGAATGCCTCTTGACTACGATCTCCATGCCATGGTCCTGCTGTTAAGATTGTTTCAGATAACAAACCAGCCTGTTCTGCAAACCCCTGTATCGAATGACCCGCACCAGTACCAACAAACATTTCCGGTGACAACCCCGCCTCCTTTGCCGCCTTAATCAGTTGTGTTGCATCATTATCATCGCCTGCAGTCATAATAACGACCTGGGGATTAGCATTATTTGCGCGTACCATAATTGGCTTAAGATCCAACTCGCCCGCCTTATATTTTATTGCTGTATAGTCAATACCTGTCTTTTTAATATAGTCTTTTAACCCGTACTCATACAGTGCCTCACCAAAAGCATTGTCTACATTAATGTGTACTACCTTTTGTGGTGGATTCTCATCAAAATAAGCCTTTAGAGTAGTCGGATACATTCCTGAAGTAGGATTCATGCGGAATACATATTGATAACCTGATCGCGTGGCAAGATCACTTGAACCGTGATCAATCAAGTATGGTATTTGATTCTCTTCAGCAACTTGCGCCTCAATCAAAGTAACCCCAGAGGATCGTCCACCTGTCAGAACAAGAACGCCCTTATCAGAAACTAACTTTTCTGTTGCTGTCTTTCCAATTTGAGGGCGTTCTTGTGAGTCTTCGATGACTAACTGTAGCTTTTTACCTTTAATTCCACCAGCAGCATTAATCTCATCAAGAGCCATTGTATAAGCCTGTTGGAATTTCTCACCAAACACCGCTGAATTGCCTGTCATCGGCAAAACTGCACCAATTTTAATCACTTCTTCAGCAGCGACCGTAGTTGTAGTGAGAGTCATAGCTAATAAAGCACTCGAAATGATATTCATTTTCTTACTCATACACACTTCTCCTATGTTGTTACTAGTATCACTGTAGTTATCAAACGCTTTTATCTGTCACCACAGCGGAATCTAACAGCCTTTTACGCATTGTTAGTAATTTCTTTATACAAAAATCTTTATCTTTACCAATAGCACCTACTGTAATGCAAAGCACTTTATATAAATGAATACATTTCAGTATATGTATTCTCAAAATTAAAGAAATCAGGAATAACCCAACTATATAATGAGTTACAAACACTCTCATTGCACACTTTATTTCAAATAAAAGTTGAGTGCTAAATACCTTATAGCTATAGAAAGGGCTGAAACATAAATGTATGCCGCCCTTACCTATAACTAGACAATTAAAAAATCATCACACAATCAATTTTATTCGTGACTATATGTCTTATATTCGTCGCCGACCAATATCGAATCATCTAAAGTTTTTAACCAAGCTTGCGTTTTCACACCTACAGGTGCCGTTAGAGGCTCACCAGGATAAATTATCATGTCATCTAAAATCATAAAGGGATACTCGTCCACTTTCTTTGTGGTTCCAAATAATTGTGCTTCATAAGCTTGTCCATCTGCTCTATTAATTGTTAATTCACGACCAAAACCTTTGAAACTGATGTCATGCATGGCTTCTGCAACTTGCTCAGGACTTGGCCAAGCTCCACTATTATTTTCAATGGCCTTTTCATATCCGGCTTTAAGACCTTGTAAGGCTTGAACCATGTGATAGACTGAATAAATGGGATAGGAGCCTGTTTTTTTACGGAACTTATCCACAAACGCAGCATGCGCTTCGTCATCTTTAGTTTCAGGATGGAGAAAATAATGATCACCGCGAGCCCCGATCATAACTCCCTCTGGCAAACTTGCTCCTAATCGTTCAAGAGAGCTTTCTGCCAATGGCAAAATAAATGTCGAGTTATTAAACAAGTTTCTTTGGGATGCTTGTCTTACAAAGTTATCTAAATCTCCACCCCAAGATGTAGATAAAATAACATCAGGCTTTAAAGCTGATAAACGGCTAATCTCTGTAGAAAAATCTGGGGCGCCAAACTTAGGGAACATTTCAGCAACAACCTTTACATCAGGCTTAAAGCGCTTCAATGTATTCAAGAAAATATCCCTAGAGTCTCTACCCCAAGCATAATCTTGATTAATCACAGCGATAGTCTTGAAGTCGGGTTTTTGTTGAAGTAAGTATAGGACTGCTGCCACCATTTCAGAAGTTGCATTTGCCTGTGTCCGTACGACATACTTATATTCCCTCTCTTCTAATACCTTCTCAGTCCCACAGTCCCATAAAATATTCAAAACCTTAAGATCTTCAGCAACTGGAGCAACAATATTACAATGACCACTCGAAATCGCTGACAACATAACCCTCGTCCCGCCTTCAGCTAATCGCCTATATTCTGAAAGCAGTTTTTCACTCCCACCACCCTCATCAATATAAGTCGGAACAATTTTCACTCCATCGATACCACCTGATGAATTAATATTCTCAATAATCATATCAGCTGCCTCTTTAGCAGGAATACCAAATACAGAAGCCGAACCTGATAAATAAGTTGAAATACCAACTTTTAATTCTGCAGGTTTGTCCTGAGCGAAAGCGTTTGTCATGGACATTAGCAACGCAGCAGTACCCAACACACTTAAAACTTTATTTTTAATCATTTTTGTCTCCAATTTTTAATCAAAAATTATTGCATCTCTTAAACTACTACCAGACGCAAGATGATCGAAAGCCTCATTAATAGAGTCCAAGCTAAATGTCTTGCCCATCATCAGATCGACTGGTAACCTACCATTTAGATATAAGTCAATATATCTTTCAATATCACGTGTTGGGACACCTGAACCTAAGTAACTACCCTGAATTGTTCTCTCCTCCCCGACCAATTGCACCAAAGATAAGGCAAAACTAGTTCTTGGATTTGGTAAACCTGAAGTAATAGTAGCCCCTCCTTTCTTTGTTAAATTATGCGCTGTCTCAAAAGCATTAACTGCTCCTGCCATATCTAATCCATAGTCCACACCACCACCAGCTGCATCTAATAGCTCAGCCGGACTATTAAAGTAAGTGGGATTTATCGCATGGGTAGCACCCATCTTCTTAGCTAAATCCAATTTTTCATCACTTAAATCAACTGCCACTATTCGACGAGCGCCTGAAGCAACTGCAGCCAATAAAGCACTAAAGCCCACTCCTCCCAAACCAACAATAGCTACGGTATCTCCAGCCTTAACCTTTGCACGATTAATGACGGCACCTGCGCCTGTCAGAACGGCACAACCAAACAAGGCCGCCTCTCTATGACTTAAATCTCTCTCTATTTTCACGCAGGAACGAGCTGAAACCACCGCATATTCTGCAAAACATGAAACACCTGTTTGATGATTCAATACCTCACCGCTCTGGGATCTAAGACGCCTATCACCTCCAAGCAACGTACCTTCGGAATTAGCTTTTTGACCCGGTACACAAAGGGCTGGTCGGCCCTCAGAACAAGGCAGACAACAACCACAACTTGGAACAAAAACTAAAACCACATGATCGCCAACAGACAACTCTTTCACTCCAGCACCTAACTCAACAACTTCAGCCGATGCTTCATGACCAAGAACGATAGGAAGCCCTCTAGGACGATCTCCATTTATTACCGAAAGGTCTGAGTGACACAAACCAGCCGCTCGTATCTTAACTAGTACCTCCCCTTGAGCAGGCGGATCTACTGAGACTTCCTCAATACTCACTGGTTTACTAGCACTATAAGGCAAGTCTGTAGACATTTCTCTAAGAACTGCAGCTCTAAACCTCATAGAAACTCCTCCTTAATAGTTTGATTTATTTTTATATTGTTCTACCGCCGTCCACGGGCAACTCAACGCCAGTGAAAAACTCTGCTTCATCACTAGCTAGAAACACAGCAGCAGCTGCAACATCTTTTGGTTCTGAAAACCTACCTAATGGAATAGTGCCAAGAAATTTTGCGTTGTTCTCAGGCGTGTTAGGTAGCCCAGTAAACAATTCAAACATACCAGTCATACCCATCACTGGACAAATTGCATTAACTCGAATATTATCTGGCCCAAGCTCCACAGCCATTGATTTAGAAAGCAAGTTTACCGCTCCTTTACTACCGTTGTACCAAGTTAATCCTGGACGAGGTCTAATACCTGCGACAGAACCGATATTTAAGATAACCCCTCTTTTCTGCTCCCGCATTACCGGCACTACTGCTTTAGACATTAAGTAAATTGACTTGACGTTGACTGCATAGAGCCTATCAAACTCATCTTCTTCTACTTCGAGCATGGGTTGATTTTTATGAGTAATAGCAGCATTATTTACGACAACATCTACAGATCCAAACATGTCTTTCGTAAATTTAACCAAAGCCTGAACCTGAGTACGGTCAGAAACATCAACTTCAAATGCCCTAACACTCTCCCCTAACTCTTGCGCCACTCGTTCAGCAGCATCTAAAATAATATCCGCCACAACAACTTTAGCCCCTCTTTCTACGTAAGCTTTAGCAATCCCCTCACCAAATCCGCTACCAGCGCCTGTAACTATTGCAACTTTTCCATCTAATCTAAACATAATATCTCCAACCTTTTTAACCATGGAAATGAATTATCGTTTTAGTTGTGCTTAATTCTTCTAAAGCAATAAACCCTTTTTCTCTACCGTGTCCGCTTCTCTTTACCCCACCGAAAGGCAACTCAACTCCACCTCCTGCTCCAAACCCATTGATATAAACTTGACCAGACTTCATTGCCTTTGCGACTCGCATTTGGCGCCCACCATTCTCGGTCCAAACAGCCCCCATCAAACCATAATCAGTGGCATTTGCAAGCTCGATTGCTTCTTCCTCTGTATCGAATGGAGCAGCCACCAGTACTGGACCAAAAATTTCGTCTTGAAAAAGCTGACTATCATGATTATGTGCTTTGAATAGCGTGGGTACAACATAGTATCCTTTAGTAGGCACATTCTCATCTATAGCACCCTCAGCGATAATCTCTAGACCCTCCTGCTTACCCTGCTCTACGTATTTATTAACTCGATTAAATTGAGCTTTGTTAACCACTGGTCCACAATTTAAATCCATAGCAGGTGAACCAACTCTCACCTTAGAAAACTCTTCAGCCAACAAAGCCATGAATTCATCGTAAACATCTCGTTGAACTAATAATCTACTTCCCGCAGTGCAAGTTTGACCTGTATTACCCACAATCCCTTTGACTATCGTTGGAACAGCTAATTTAAAATCAGCATCTTTAAACACCACATGAGCAGACTTACCACCAAGCTCCAAAACGCATTTAACAGCATTAAGTGCTGCCGCCTGTTGAACTAAAACACCTACCTCATTAGATCCAGTGAATGAGACAAAATTAATATCATGATGCTTTGCTAACGCAGCACCAGCCTCCTCACCTAATCCTGTCACTACATTTAATACCCCAGGAGGAAAACCGACTTCCAAAGCCATCTCTGCCACCTTAATAACAGATAGACATGCATCCTCTGCGGGCTTAACAACACATGCATTACCCATTGCTAACGCCGGGGCTACAGCACGACCTAGCATCTGAGCCGGATAATTCCAAGGAATGATATGAGCTGTTACTCCTAATGGTTCTCTGACAACTTGTACGTTATATCCATTCATAAATGGAATGACTTCACCATGGATCTTGTCAGCAGCACCGGCATAAAACTCAAAATAACGAGCTAACACATTGATATCGGTTCTAGCAGTAGTTATTGCTTTGCCTGTATCTTTCGCCTCAAGTTGAGCCAACTCCTCGAGATTTTCCAAAACCTTAGAACTAAGCTTCGTGAGCAAACGACCACGTTCTGCTGCGTTAAATTGTTTCCACTGGTTCTCCACAGCCTCTCTAGCTGCTTTTACAGCCAAATCAATATCCTTAGCGTCCCCCCTCGGAATAGTTGAGAACTTCTCACCATCAACTGGAGACAATACATCAAGAACCCGTCCTGATACAGAGTCAACCTTTTTGCCATTAATTATCATTTGTGTCATCTTATCTCCTTCACAATTTAGATATATTTCTCTTGTAACTTAGTGATGTTTCCACGCTCAATCTGCCAATACTGATCAGGAATACCACTAAGCAATTTAATATTTGATTCTGTAATAACTACCGTTAAATCAGCTCTTATTTGCTTTAGTCTTGATAACGCTTCTGTGTATTCAAAACCCAATTTGGGCGCAAGGCCTTGAAACGGCTCGTCTAAAAGTAATAACCTTTCACCAATCATTACTGCTCGACCTAACGCAACCATTTTTCCCTGACCTCCTGAAAGAGCTGAACCTGAGCGCTCAAGTAACGGTTTTAACTGTGGAATAACCTCTAACACCTCCTCTAACTTTGAATTGGTTTCGGCACGAGAGTAATCCTGAATCTCACAAGGTAAACGTAAGTTTTCCTCAACGCTTAATGTGGGAAAAATTACTCTGTTTTCTGGCGCATAACCTATCTTTAAAAACGCTCTTTGATGAGCCTCTTTCTCAGAAAGAAGATTGCCATCTAGACTAACATCACCATTTTTGATAGTCGTTAAACCCATAATTGTGCGTAATAGTGTTGTTTTTCCCGCACCATTATGACCAACTACCCCGATGGTGGATGCCTTTGGAAATTCGACATTAATATTTCTTAATACACTTGTGTCTGCAAGATCAACACTAAGATTATTAATCTTAAACATTTACTGTTCTCCCAAAACTTCTGAACGAATCATCGGGTTACTTAAAACATCTTCAGGTGTTCCATCTGCAACGATACGTCCAGAAATCCATGCTGCAACACGTGTAGAATACTTTTCTACAATTTCTTCATCGTGCTCAACAAACCAGCTTGTCACATTTCTTTCCGCCAATGCATCCATAATCATTGTCATCAATCCGTGTTTTTCTTCCGCAGCTACCCCACTCGTTGGCTCATCCATAATCAAAAGTTTAGGACGCAAAGCCAATGCCATTGCGATATCAAGCAATTTCCGTTTCCCTTCTGGCAAATCAGCAGACAACTTATTAGCGTCACCATTCAGCCCTACCAATCTCAAAGTTTCATTGATTTCTTCTTGATCGACAGCATTTAATAGTGATTTAAAATATGTCAAATTACCATTCCTACTTGCTGTGGATAATTCAATACACTCTCTAACTGTGTGCTCAGTAAAAAGTTGTGGTAGCTGGAAAGAACGCCCCAATCCAAGTCGAACGATCTTTCTTGGAGAGACACCAGTTATATCTTGATTATCAAAGTAAACTCTGCCTGAATCTGGTTTTAAAAAACCCGTACAGATATTAATAAATGTCGTTTTGCCTGCACCATTTTGACCAATCACAGCTAAACTCTCGCCTTCATATAATTCAAAATCTATATTATCGGCGCCCATCACACCACCAAATTTCAGCGATAACTGTTCAGTTTTTACCAAAGGTTTCATTAACCAACCCTCTTCTTGTCTTCTTGACGTTTAATAAACTCACCAACGACTCCTCGTGGCACCAAAAATATAACTAAAATGAGAGTAACACCTAAAATCGTTTGCCAGAACTCAGGGAAATAAGCAGACGAAAGTAGTTTGACACTTTCAAAAATTGCTGCGCCAATAAAGGCACCAGCAGCATGCACAGCTCCACCCAAAATAGTAATAAAGACATACTCACCAGAACGCAACCACATACCTATTTCTGGAGTAACAAGCCCTTGTATCAACGCAAGAAGTGCTCCTGAAAACCCCACAATAGCTGCGGATAAAATATAGCCTTTCAACATAACGGAATAAGCTGATACCCCTAAATATTCCAACCGTGTTTCATTTGTTTTAATTGCCGATAACGCCTCACCATTACCTGACTTAAAATAACGTTGCACTACAGCAGCTAAGACTAGAGAGCCCACAAGGGCAATAACCAACAAAACAAGTTCAAATTGAGTGCGTTCGAATTCAATACCAAATATCATTGGACGAGAAATCCTAAGACCGTCAGTACCACCAGTAATCTCGTACATTTTCCCTAAAAGGGCAAACAAAACCATACTTAAAGCCAGATTCAGCATGCCGAAGAAAATACTACGATACTTAACAACGAAAACACCAACTAACGCACTAAAAAGAGTACTTATAATCACACTAACCACTATCAATACCACTGTGTCTACACCAGGAAACTCTCTAGAAATGAACGCCAATGAATAAGCAGCGATACAAGCATACATGGCATGACCGAACGATATTTGCCCCGCTCTAGCCATAACTGACACACCTAAAGCTGCAATACCATATGTCAATCCGATAATTAAAGGGGTCACAACCCACGGATTTAAATAGGCGACGATAAACGCAATAATAGCCAACAATAAACTAACAACAGCAACTCTCATATTTTTCTTGTCTCCGCAACTGTAAACAACCCATTAGGACGAATAATTAAAACTAGTACCATGATGATGTATGGAACAGCCACCTCAATTTCTGGCATTGTATATATTGCAAAAGAACGTGCCACTCCAATTAACAGAGCCGCAATTAAAGCACCCGTGATTTGCCCTAATCCAGCCGTTGCAACAACCGCAAATGATAAAACAATCATCTCAGCACCGGCTCCCGGAACCAATGAAGTTGTAGGTGACGCTAAAGCCCCTCCTAAAACTCCTAAAATCGCACCAATCAAAAAAGTAACAAATGCTATTTTCTTGGCATTAATACCTAAAGTTGTTGCCACTTCACGGTCATGAGTAATAGCCACAACCTGCTTCCCAAGCCTAGTTTTTCGTAAAAAGAAAACCAATGTCAAATAAGCTAAAAAAGCTGTAGCGGGAACAATAATGAGTTGATAAACGGTATAAGTAATATTCCCTATTTCAATATTGCCAAAACTGCCTACTACTTGGCTTGCAGAGTATGGTTGCACACCCCAGATAGCTTTTTGCAGATCCTCTAAAATCAGAAACGCTCCAAATGTTAAGAGCAACTTCAATATCGGGTCGTATTTCAAAGATCTTTTAACAAGAGCCAACTCAAAAATAGCACCTAATAAAGAACCCACTACAATCGCCACTAAAAACAAAAGTAGCAAAAGCAGTACTGGCGATTGAGTCTTTGAATAAGCCAATCCAACAGCGGTTGCTGCCGCATAACCTCCATATGCATAAAAAGCTCCATGGGCGATATTTAAAATGCCCATCACACCAAAAATGAACGTTAATCCTAACGACACGAGGAAAAGTAAGCCTGCGTATGAAAACCCATCAACAAAGGCAATCATGATTAAATCAATACTCAAGTTATCTCCCTATTTGTAAATATTTTTTTAGATAAAATGCAAGTCAATCAAAGACTCATGGACTTGAACTAATCATGACAATAGCATGCAAAAAAATTGTGGCTGAACGGTAAAAACCCTATTTTCCATTGCAATTTAACAAACACTGTCTTTCTAATAGCTCAATACATTTGGTTTAAGCTTACACAAATTAATTTTTTCAAAAACACTTGTTGAAATTACCGAAGCCTTATGAGATTTTGTGTAAACCAAGGAAATGCTACTCAACTCTTAATCTGATAATGTTGAGAAAATATGACCATGAGTAATGAGATGAAGTCAGATAATCATTGTTAATCAATGAAGAGAAATGATTAAAGCCATTCAGCAGGGATTAAAAGAAGAAGGCTTTGAGGTATCGATTGCGAAGCTTTGTCGTTGCTTTAATGTTCCATGCCAGACGTTCTACTATCAGACCGTCAAGAAAGCAGCACCCAAAGTCCAAGCGCATTTGGTGGTGCCGATTAAGCAGTTGATTGAAGAGAATCCTTCCTATGGCTATCGCACCGTGACAGCACTACTTGGCTTTAATAAGAACACAGTGCAGCGCATTTTTCAATTTAAGGGATGGCAGGTTAGGAAACGTTGAATCGGTTTTAGACCGCGCGTTGAGAAGAGTCCTCGAACGCTGTGTCTCTGAAGGAACGGTGGCTACAGACCTTTGCTTCGTGTGGAATGGTCGTGATGGTTGGGCAAGCTTAGCGCTCGTGATTGACTGCCATCATCGAGAGTTAATCAGATGGCATTTATCTCGTAATGGTCGTGCGCACATGGCAGGCAGTGCCTTAGAGCAAGCGTTAATTAATCATTTTGGGACATTAGGACGGGTCACAAGACCACTCACCTTGCGCTCAGACAAGGGCTTAATCTTTACCTCACAGCACGATACGTCGTTGGTTAGAAGCTACGGGTTGCGCCAGGAATTTATCATGCCACATTGCCTTCAACAGAATGACATGATTGAACGGTTCATTCGTACGTTCAAAGAGCAATGTGTCCACCGTCAGCATTTTGAGAGCATACAGCATGCTAATTGAGTATTAGCGGATTGGATTAGATTTTACAACCATCATCGCCCACACCAGTCCTTAGGCATGAAATCGCCAATTGAAGTCAGAGAGGCTTTAGTGGCATAATGTGAGCAGAAAATGCTGGGGCAATACATTAAAAAATGGTGAGTTAAATCCGCATATTTGACTTGAACTAAAGAAGCATCAAACGCAAGTCAGAACACCACCCTCAAATCTTATAAATCCGTCGATGCTCTTTAATAGCATAGCGATCGGTCATGCCAGCAATATAGTCTGCTATCCCCCGCGCTTGCCGGTTAGCATCCTTAAAGCGATGGTCTGGCGGTAGCAAACGAGGTTCATCTAAAAAAGCCTCAAACAGCTCATGAATCACACGACGCGATTTCACTGCCATCCGCATCACTTTATAATGGCGATAGAGATTATCCAACAAAAACTTCTTAAGCTCATCCTGCCAGGCTCGCATTGCAGGTGAGAAAGCAACCAAGACTGGGGCATTGGCCACATCCTCAGGCGTTTTAACCCCATAGTGAGTAATTTGCGCTAGCGTATGATCAGTCACGTCCCGAATTAGGGTATTAATCATCCGGCGAATCGTTTCCGCAATAAGACGCTTACCACCCAAGCTCGGATAGCGCTGCTTCACATGCTGATAATGCTGAGCAAAAATTTCCACCCGACTCAGCTGTTCTAGCGTGATTAAACCGGAGCGCAAACCGTCATCAATATCATGGTTGTTATACGCGATTTCATCGGCTAAATTAGCCAGTTGCGCTTCTAAAGAGGGCTGTTTGCCCTCAAGAAAGCGCTGCCCTACCTCGCCAAGTTCACGCGCATTTTTTAAGGAGCAATGCTTTAAAATACCGCTCCGCGTTTCAAAGCTCAGATTTAAGCCATTAAAATCAGCGTAGCGCTCTTCTAGCTCGTCCACCATGCGCAAACTTTGTAAATTATGCTCAAAACCACCCACCTCCTCAGGTAAATGGCCACGCATATACTCATTTAAGGCATCCTGACCAGCGTGACCAAAGGGTGTATGCCCTAAATCATGCGCTAAACAAATGGCCTCAACCAAATCCTCATTAATCAATAAGTTTCTAGCCAAGGCACGCCCTATCTGGGCCACTTCTAAACTATGGGTTAGCCGGGTGCGGAATAAATCACCCTCATGATTAACAAAAACCTGGGTTTTATACTCAAGGCGCCTAAATGAACTGCAATGAATAATGCGATCCCGATCGCGCTGAAAAGGGCTGCGCTTAGGATCCGCTTCCTCGGCATAACGACGCCCGCGTGATGCCTCAGGGTGTACCGCATAGGAAGCCAGATTAGCAATGCAGATCATGCGCTCACTCATCAGTCGCTGGCCTGACACCGTCAATACCGTAGATACCACCGGTACGCCCCGTACCAGCACCTGCATCGCGGGCAATTTGCGCTTGACGCGCCACCTCTGCCGCCGCTTCCGAACTATCGACTACCGTACTAAGCGCTTCACTTGCTGCCACCGAGGGCGTCACTGCCTGGCGAGACTCGCTCGCCGTATCAGCAACTTCTGGCGAGCTCAGCGCTTTGCTAGCCTTAACCTCAGCCGAGGTCGTTTTGCTCAATACCAAACTAAGCAGCTCTTGCGGCGCACCTTGTACCTTCGCCTGACCAATTTTTTCTAAGAGCACAAACTTAATTTTGCCGCCACTTGCCTTTTTATCGAGCTTCATGGTGTCAAACCAAGTATCCTTGCCACCTAAGGCAGGCGCTACCGTAGGACAACCGATCTGTGCTACCAAACGGCGTACACGCTCTACATCCTCTTGGGGGAAATTGCATACTAGCGCCGACAGCTCTGCTGCCTGCACCATGCCACAACCGACCGCCTCACCGTGCAACCACTCACCATAACCTAAGCCATTTTCAATCACATGCGCAAAGGTATGGCCAAAATTCAGAATCATGCGACGATTCGACTCCTTTTCGTCCTCTTCGACCACTTGTGCCTTTAATTCACACGCACGGTGAATAGCATAATTAATCGCTTGTGGCTCCAACGCCTTCAGCTCCTCCACAAACTCCTCGCACCAATCAAAAAACTCACGATCCATGATCAGACCGTACTTAATGACCTCAGCAAGACCTGCGGCAATCTCACGCTGCGGCAAGCTTTTTAAGACATTAATATCAATATCAACAGCAATGGGCTGATAAAACGCGCCCAGCAAGTTTTTACCTAAGGGATGGTTAACTGCGGTTTTACCGCCTACGGATGAGTCCACCTGAGCCAATAAAGTAGTCGGCACCTGTACAAAACGAATACCGCGCATAAAAGTTGCTGCGGCAAAGCCACCCAAATCACCAACGACCCCGCCACCCAAAGCCACAAGCACCGATTTGCGATCCAGTTTATGCTCTAGCATAAAGGTAAAGACCTCATTTAAGGTATCGAGATTTTTATACTGCTCACCATCAGGGATATCAAAGCAATAAATCTCCTTACCGCTAGCCTTTAACGCCTTTAATGCCGTGTCTCCATAAAGCTGACGTACGGTCGGATTACTCAACAACAAGATGGCACTGGTATCCGGCGGTATGGAGGTAGCAAGCTGCTGCATCAGATTTGGCGCAATCTCAATCGGATAGGAGCCGCCAGGTACATTTACTCTCACAATACTCATTTAGAATCTCTTTCAGCTAATAAGTTAATCATTTGATCGACTACCGTATTGAGTGAATCCGCCGCCGAATCAATAATATGATCGGCCATTGACTCATAAATATCGGCACGTGCAGCCAATAACTCAGCTAAACGGGCTTTAGGATCAGGGGTGGCTAATAAAGGCCTATTTTTATCCTTGGCCACGCGACGATAAAGCTCATCCACATCCACCCGCAGATAAAAAACCTCACCGTAGCACTGCATTAATTGTCGATTAGCCTCAGCTAAGACCGCACCACCACCGGTGGCTAAGACAATTTCGTCCTCTAACAACACGTCCTGCAATACCTCTGACTCACGCTTACGGAACCCTTCCTCACCTTCGATGTCGAAGATAGTCGGGATGTCGACACCGCAACGCTCAACAATGGCATGATCCAAATCGACAAACTTGCGTCCGATTTTTTTGGCCAAGGCACGGCCGATTGTTGTTTTACCGGCACCCATCATCCCGATCAGGATGATGAGGCTTTTTGTGGGCAAATCCTTAGGTGCTACCGTGTCAGTCATCGTCTTGTAAAACGTTATCGTAATTTTTAATTAGTTAAAATGGTGGTTTAGCCAAATTTTACACATTTCCCGCTGTCTTTGTTGTGATTTTAAAGCTAAACTAGGGGCTACGTTTAAAATAGCCGTATTGTATCCGGGTTTATCCCTTCGCTTCTGAAAGCGTATTTTACCTATGAGTCAAAAAAAGCAATCACCTAAAGTTTCAGGTTTCGGTGCCTTTATTGGTCGCTTTATTATTAAAGTATTGTTCCTCGGCGCAGGCTTAGCAGTGTGCGGGCTAATTTTCGGCACCCTCGTCGTCAGCTCCGTGTGGCCCAACTTACCTAACCTGACTGCCATGACGGACTACCGTCCACGCATTCCCTTGCGTATTTATTCCGCAGACAAAATCCTGCTTGCCGAGTATGGTGAGGAGCGGCGTAATGTCCTGCGTATCGACGAGTTCCCTGAAAAGATGAAATTAGCCATTTTAGCGGCTGAGGATGATAACTTTTACGAGCATTCCGGTGTGGATTGGCGTGGCGTGATTCGTGCTGTGTTAGCCAACCTCTCCTCCGGCGGCCGCGCTCAAGGTGCCAGTACCATCACCATGCAGGTGGCGCGTAACTTCTACTTAAGCACTGAAAAGTCCTACTTGCGTAAGTTTTATGAATTGCTATTAACTTACAAAATTGAAGAAAATCTGACCAAGGATCAGATCCTTGAACTCTATATGAACCAGATTTATTTGGGCCATCGTTCCTACGGTTTCTCAGTGGCGGCGCGTACCTACTTTGCCAAGCCTTTATCCGAGGTCAGCTTAGCCGAAGCGGCAGTGTTAGCCGGTATTCCCAAGGCCCCATCAAACAACAACCCGCTCACCAATCTACAAGGTGCGCTTGATCGTCAGCACTATGTGTTAAATCGTATGTTGCGTTTAGGCTATATCACTCAAGCGGAGTTTGATGAGGCGCGCGCCGAGGCGGTGACCACACGCTCCATGGCGGAGGTAGAAAGCGAGGAGTCGGCCCGTATTACCCAAGCCCAACGCCAAGGTAGCTATGTGGCAGAACTGGCACGTCAACTGATGTACTTGACTTACAAGGACAATGTCTACGGTCGCGGCTTAAACGTGTATACCACCATTGACTCAAAGGATCAGGCGGTGGCTTATCGTGCCTTACGCAAAAACATTATGCAGTTCACCAATAACCGCCCTTACCCGGGACCAGAGGGTCAAATTGAGTTGGCTGAGGGGGTAGAGCATGATGATAAGGCCATGGAAAAAATCATTTATGAGGTGCGTAAATCGCATCCTAATGACGATGATTTATTAGTCGCGGTGGTGCTTTCTTCCGCTGCGGACAAGGTCACCTTAATACGCCGTGTGGGTGAAATTATTGAGCTCAGCGGCAAGGAATTAAATAACGCACGCCGCGCCTTACCTCCCAAGCCTAATAATGCTAAACCCATTTTGCGCGGTTCAATCGTCTATATTCAACGTTTTGGTGAAAATGGCTGGAGCATTGTCAATCAGCCACAAGTCGAGGGTGCTTTTGTGGCGCTCAATACCAAGACCGGTGCAATTCAATCCATGGTGGGTGGCTTTAACTTCTACCGCGGCGACTTTAATCGCGTGACCCAAGCTTGGCGTCAACCCGGTTCAACCTTTAAGCCCTTTATCTACGCTGCCGGCCTTGAGCGCGGTTTAACCCCTGAAACTCGCATTTCGGATCAGCCCTTTGTGCTGACTGCCCGTCAAACGGGCTCCAAACCATGGCAGCCTAAAAACTACGGCGGTCGCTACACGGAGAGTCAAACCATGCGTAACGGTCTCTACCAGTCACGCAACATGGTCTCAATTCGTATCCTAGAAGCTGTGGGTGCGGACTTTGCCCGTGACTACATCACCCGTTTCGGCTTTGATATCCGTCGTCAACCGCAAAAAGGCGCATACCTCACCATGGCGCTAGGCGCTGGTAACGTCACGCCTTTACAAATGGCAGGTGCGTATGCCGTCTTTGCTAATGGCGGTTATCGTGTGAATCCGTACATTATTGACTATGTACTCGATCCGGATGGTAATGAAATCATGCGTGCCCAACCGCAAAAAGCCGGCGATGAGGCCAATCGCGTATTAGATGCACGTACGGCCTATGTGATGAATGATCTACTCCATGGGGTAGCCACCTCGGGGACCGCCGCACGCACGACCGGCACCTTAGGCCGCAAGGATTTACACGGCAAAACCGGTACCACGAACCAAGCTTTTGATGCGTGGTATGCCGGTTACACCCGTGATTTAGTGGGTGTTGCTTGGTTAGGCTATGACCAACCACGCTCTTTGGGTAGTAATGCCACTGGCGGTCAATTAGCCATGCCGATTTGGATCGAATATATGCAGACCGCCCTCAAAGGCACACCCGTGACCGCCCCTGGCCCCCTACCTAAGGGTTTAGCCAAAAACGGCGGCAACTACTACTTTGAGGAGTTCCCTCAGGGCAAGGCTATCGCTAATCTCGGCACCCGTGGCGGAGCCACGACCGGTGGCGGTGGTGGTGAAGCGCAGCGCTTCCGCCCCATTCAGCCACGACGTGACCCGGTGCAACGCACTATCGAGTCCTTTAACCCAACCGGTGGTGCGCCCATACGATTCTAAGGGCAGCACAGACTTGGCAAAGCTTTTTATGACCGTTACGCGTTTTCGTAGCGGTCATTTTTTTGTCTTGGTAAGGACTTTCAAAGATGCTAAAACAACGTATGATTATAGTAGTATGTCAAAAGACAAGTCTTAGCGGATTTTTACTTAAACCAAAGAGTGATTAGGAGTAAGCAATGATTCATTCCGGACCGGCCATTACGGTGCAAATGTTAGATGACGGCATTGCCGAGTTCAAATTTGATTTACAAAATGAATCGGTTAATAAATTTAACCGTGTGACCTTAGATGATTTAGATGCGGCGGTGCAAGCGGTAAAAGCACATCCTGAGATTCGGGGGCTGTTAGTCACCTCTGGTAAAAACTTCTTTATCGTCGGTGCTGATATCACCGAATTCGGCGGCGTCTTCGCTCATGGTCGCGACTATATTCAAGACTGGACCATGGATATTCACCGCATTTTTAACGCCTTTGAAGACTTGGATATTCCAAAAGTCGTAGCGATTAACGGCTTTGCCTTAGGTGGCGGCTTTGAAATGTGCTTAGCCAATGACTATCGTGTGATGAGTGATAAGGCACAAGTCGGTCTACCAGAATTAACCCTTGGCTTAATCCCTGGTTTTGGCGGTATTATTCGTCTGGCGCGGGTGATTGGTATGGCTAAAGCCATTGAATGGATCAGCTCCACTCGCCCTCGCAAAGCCGCCGATGCCCTGGCTGACGGCGCGGTTGATGAGGTCGCTGAACATGATAAACTGCGCGATACCGCCTTAGCAGCACTTAAAAGAGCCATTGCCGGTGAGATTGATTGGCAAGCCAAACGTGCCCTTAAACTACAAGCCGTTGAGGTACCAGGTGGTGCTGCCGATAGCTATTTTGAAGGCGTACGTGCAGAGCTTGCCAAAACCACTAACCCTGAGCAATATCCAGCCAGCAAAGCGTTTTTAGATGTGATTGAAAAGTCAGCAGACATGGCACGCGATCAGGCGGTAGCGGTAGAAGCCGAGCATTTTGCTGGCGTGGCGGTAACCCCACAAGCCGATGCCTTAATCGGTTTATTCTTAGCCGATCAGGTCATTAAACGCGCTGCCAAGAAAAACGCTGCTGCCGCACGTGAGGTGAAAAAAGCGGCCGTACTCGGTGCCGGCATTATGGGTGGCGGTATTGCCTACCAAGCAGCCACCAAAGGCACAGCGGTGATTATGAAGGACATCGGTCAGGCACAGCTTGACTTAGGCATGAATGAGGCTGAAAAGCAATTAGCGCGCCAGTTACAGCGCGGTCGCATCAGCGAGGACAAAAAGAACGCTACCCTCAAACTGATTGAACCCAGCCTAAGCTACGACGGCTTTAATGCCGTGGATATTGTGATTGAAGCAGTCACTGAAAACATCAAGGTTAAGGACACCGTGCTCAAGGAGGCTGAAAATGCGCTTCGCGAAGACGCAATTTTAGCGTCTAACACCTCAACCATTTCCATCACGGAGCTCGCCAAGGGACTACAGCGTCCAGCGAATTTTGTTGGGATGCACTTCTTTAACCCAGTACCGGTTATGCCTTTGGTTGAGGTAATCCGTGGCGAGCAAAGCTCCGATGAAGCCATTGCTACCGCTGTTGCCTTAGCCCTCAGCATGGGTAAATCACCAATTGTGGTGCAAGACTGCCCCGGCTTTTTGGTTAATCGTGTGCTATTCCCCTACTTCGGTGCCTTTGACCGTTTAATTAAAGACGGCGCTTGCCTGATTAAAATCGATCAAGTGATGGAGGACTTCGGTTGGCCGATGGGTCCTGCTTACCTATCCGATGTGATTGGTTTAGACACTTGCGTCCATGCATCCAAAGTGCTAGCGGACGGTTTCCCTGATCGCATGAAAACTGATTATACCGGCGCCACTGAGGCATTATTTAAGGCCGATCGTTTAGGTCAGAAAAACGGCAAGGGTTTC
The DNA here is from genome assembly GCF_001808335.1 of Oligella sp. HMSC05A10. Classification (NCBI taxonomy): domain Bacteria; kingdom Pseudomonadati; phylum Pseudomonadota; class Betaproteobacteria; order Burkholderiales; family Alcaligenaceae; genus Oligella; species Oligella sp. HMSC05A10. The sequence continues at coordinate 29,004 of NZ_KV792910.1, forward strand.
TACAAATATGTTGCCGATGACAGTGGTCGTAAGCGCAAAACCGCTGATGATGAGGTAAAAGACATCCTCGCCCCTCATGTGGACGCCGCTGCGCCAGGTTCAGTGGACTTTACGGCGGAGGAAATTCGTGATCGCCTAATGCTCGCCATGTGCAACGAAGTTGCCCGCTGCATCGATGAGAAAATCGTCGCCAGCCCCGAAGAAGCGGATATGGCCCTCATCATGGGTCTTGGTTTCCCAAGATTCCGCGGCGGTGCTTTACGTTATATCGATCAAACGGGTCTTAAGGAATACGTCGCCCTGTGCGATCGCTACGCCCACCTCGGTAAGGTCTATGAAGCGCCGCAAATTCTGCGTGAGATGGCCGCCAAAGGTGAACGCTTTTTTAATTAATTAATGCGACAATAAAAAATGCCGATCGTCACCACTGTGGCGATCGGCATTTGACAATCGTGCGCTGCGCATCAAAGCAAAGCTAAGGGATTCTCACCTCAAGCTTTTGCCCAGCCAAACCCGTACAGAGCTCGCTCAGACGCTCGTCTAGATTAGGACCACCGCGGGTATCGACCCACTTACCGTCTTGGTAACCATAGTGCCAAGCGCCACTAGGGGCAGCTAACCACATCTCCTGTAAGGGTGACTGGCTATTTAAGACTAGATGATCGCTACGATTAAACACAATGGTCAACACCTGACCGTCCAAGTTCGTATCCAAGTCTAGATCCAACTCATCAAACCAGCCTTCCGCTTGATCTTCGACTTCGGCCAAAATGGCATCTGCTAAGGCAAGGAATTCAGATTCTGTCATAATATATTCTTCTAAAAACAATTAGTTAAAATAGGCTAAGCTTTTTAGATACTATAACAAAGCAAGCTTCTATTTACAGATGATTGGATTTCATGTTAATTAAATTATTTCATTCGGACAAGAACGACCTTGTGCCCAGTGGGGCTACCGCTAAAAAGCTCGTGCTCGTGATTGCAGGCGCCTTATTGCTGACGGCTTGCGGTCAAAAAACACCAGTTTACCTGCCATCAGGCGCTCAAAAGCAGGCGATGCAGGAGCGTGAAGCACGCATCAAGGCACGCAAAGCGGCGCTTAAGCATGAGACACCAGAGCAACGCGCTGCCCGTGAAGCTCGTATCGAATACGGCAAGCAGCGCGCCAAGGCCTACCGTCAGTCCCAAGAGACCTTATCTAACGAGGATACGCAGCCTTAGGACTAAAGCACATCAGCCATTCTTTTTATTTTTACGACTATGCAACATCACTTAGCTCATTCCACCACTCGCACACCAGTTGGTGCCCCCCATTTCCACTACCAAGATCATGCCTTATATGTTGAACAGCTTGCTATTAAAGCACTGGCTGAGCAGTATGGTACGCCCTTGTACATCTACTCTAAAGCAGCATTAAAGGCGGCGTGGGCGCGCTATCAGGAAGCAATTGATGGGCGTGATGTGTTAATTTGCTATGCCATGAAGGCGAACTCAAACTTAGCCATTTTAAATTTATTTGCCCAATGGGGGGCTGGCTTTGATATTGTCTCCGGCGGCGAATTGGCACGTGCTATCAAGGCCGGCGCCGATCCGCAGAAAATCATTTTTTCTGGTGTGGGCAAGCAGGCTTGGGAGATTAAAGCCGCATTAAACGCTGGCATTAAGTGCTTTAACGTAGAGTCCATCCCGGAGCTCGCGTTAATTCAAGAAGTTGCCGCAACCATGGATAAAAAAGCGCCGGTTTCCTTACGGATTAATCCAGATGTGGATGCAAAAACGCATCCCTATATTTCTACCGGTCTCAAAGATAATAAATTCGGTATTGCCATGGAGGATGCGCTGGCTACCTATGAGCATGCCATGTGCTTATCGCATGTGGACATTGTCGGCTTAGACTGTCATATCGGCTCACAAATCACCGAATTAGCACCCTATCAAGATGCATTAGCGCGTTTATTAAGCTTAATGGATCAATTAAAGAGCAAGGGCATTCAATTAAAGCATTTGGATATTGGCGGTGGCTTAGGCATAAGCTACCTGAACGAGGAGGTACCACATCCACGTGACTTAATTAACACCACCCTTGCAACACTGCAAGCCCGTGGTTATGCTGACGTACAGTTAGTGCTGGAGCCGGGTCGCTCTTTAGTAGGTAATAGCGGCATGTTAGTGACGGAAGTACTGTTTTTAAAGCAGGGTGAGAGCAAAAACTTTGCTATCGTGGATGCCGCCATGAACGACTTACTCCGCCCCACACTCTACGATGTTTATCATGGCGCCTTAGCGGTAGAGCTTAAGGCAGGTGAAACGCAACGTTATGATGTGGTCGGTCCCGTTTGTGAATCGGGTGACTGGTTAGCCAAGGATCGAGATTTTGTCATTGCCCCAGGGGCATTCATTGCCATTGAGTCAGCGGGCGCCTATGGCTTTGTGATGAGCAGTCAGTACAATAGCCGCCCGCGCGCTGCTGAGGTACTGGTCGATGGTGATAAAAGCTATGTGATTCGACGCCGTGAGACCATTGAGGAGCTATTTGAGCACGAGCATATTCCCAACGCTATCTAAACCATGCAACAGCTTAGGAGAGACCCACGATGACTAGACCCCTTAGCGGTATTCGTGTGATTGAAATGGCCGGTATTGGACCGGCGCCCTTTTGTGCCATGATGTTAGCCGACATGGGCGCAGAAGTCATCCGTATCGATCGCCATGGTGATACCTTTCTGGGCGGTGGCGGCACCGTGATTGAACGCGGTCGCCGCAATCTGATCCTAGACTTAAAACAGGATGAAGCCAAAGCCATTGTTAAACGACTGCTCGCTCAGGCTGATGTATTGATAGAACCCTACCGCCCTGGGGTGATGGAAAGACTAGGCTTAGGGCCCGAGGATTGTTGGGCAATTAATCCAAAATTAGTCTATGGTCGCATGACCGGTTGGGGACAAGATGGCCCCTTAGCCAAAACAGCAGGGCATGATATTAACTATATCGCTGTCTCTGGTGCTTTACACGCCATGGGTCAGGGCGATGAACCACCAAGCCCACCACTGCATCTGGTGGGGGATATGGGTGGCGGTGCGATGATGCTTGCCTATGGCATTGTGTGTGCACTCTTTGAAAGTCAGCGCTCTCAAAAGGGACAAGTGGTGGATGCTGCCATCACCTCAGGCGCTTCGCTGATCAGCACCATGTACTATGCCTTAGTGAAGCAAGGGCTATGGAATGTGGAGCGTGACGCAAACCTGCTCGACGGCGGAGCCCCCTTTTATAGTTGCTATCGCTGCGCCGATGGTAAATTTATTGCCATTGGTGCGATTGAACCCCAGTTCTATCAGCTCTTAGTCGAGCTTTGTGGGGTACAGGATCAGGCCATTTTCCAAGAGCAAATGAATAGGGCCTTATGGCCACAACAAAAACAGGCATGGGCTGAGCTCTTTGCTACTAAAACCCAAGCCCAATGGTGTGAGATCTTAGAAGGCACTGATGCCTGCTTTTCACCCGTGTTAGATTTTAATGAAGCGGTGCATTACGCACATCACCAAGCAAGAGATAGCTTTCAGCAGCTAGACGGTATCGCTTGCCCAGCCCCCGGACCTATACTAAGTCGCACCCCCGCCACGGCAGGTGAAGTGCATCCAGCCGGTGCGCATACCGCAGCCATCCTACAATCACTTGGCTATTCGGCAGAAGAAATTCAAGGCTTTAGAGAGCGTAAGGTGTGTAATTAACTAAGCAAGTTACTGCGGCTACTCGCACAGCAGAAAGACGCTGCACCACAAAAAAGCGCTGATGAAAAAGCAATCATCAGCGCTATTTTTATACTTTATAGCTCACCATAAGAGTGTAAGCCGGAGAGGAAGATATTTACCCCTAAGAAGGCAAAGCTTGTTACCACCAGCCCGACTAAGGCCCAATACGCCATCACTTGACCACGCATACCGCGCATCAAGCGCAAATGCAACCAAGCCGCATAGTTTAACCAAACGATAAAGGCCCACGTCTCCTTAGGGTCCCACTGCCAGTAAGTACCCCAGGCATCTGCCGCCCAGAACGCGCCAAGTACGGTAGCAACGGTAAAAAATGCAAAACCGATGGAGATAGCGCGGTACATAATATCGTCCAACACCTCAAAGCTCGGTAAATGCGCCGCAATGCGCTTACGTGCTAATAAAATCCCGGCGACAATCAGCACACTCACACCGAAGTAAATAACCCAAACACCGTAGTCACCACGAGAACTAAAGATCAAAGGCTCTGCTACCAAAGCACCGCCCACCAATAACAGCGGAATCATCGGTCGCCAAGAGGTAGTCTCACCATGCAATTTCACCAGATAAGCAAAGCCCACCATGGCAGCCAATGCAAAGGTACCGTAACCCACGAAGTTTGCCGGCACATGCAACTTCATCCACCAACTGTTTAAAGCATTATTAAGTGGTTGAATCGTGGCCGCATCACGTAAAAAGGTGTACCACAGTAAAAAAGTCACCGCCGACGCCACCACCAACATCACAAAACCACCTAAGGCGCGGGTATGATAGCGGCGCTCATAATACAAATAAAAAAGCACAGTAATTAAACAGAAGAGAACAAACACCTCGTATAAATTACTGACTGGGATATGACCCATATCGAAAGCAATCAGATGACTCTCACGCCAACGCACTAATAAACCGATAGAGCCCATCACCGTTCCGGCCCAAGCAAAAGCCGACCCCATCCAGCTCAAGCGCTCACTGATTAAACCTAACCAATAGGCCACGGTGGACATAAAGAATAAGGCACACATCCACAGCACAGCGGATTGTGATGAAAGAAAATACTTTAAGAAAAAGTTGCTTTCCGCCTTGGACAGATCGCCACCGTAGAGCAAGATTGCAAAGACGGATAGCGCAAAGGTCAGGATCAAATAACTGCGCAGTGGACGCCACAACCAGCCCACCCATACAATGGCAAAGGTAGAGCTAACAAGGATAACTTTTTCATAGATATCCATGGAGTCCGACCACTCGAGCAGAAAGTAAACCGCCGCCGCCATCAAGACGAGGAAAAACACAATATCGGTCCAATTAAAGCGACCGCGATGACGCTCAGTCGTAACCTCAGCGGACGCTTTTTCCCATTTGGCTGCCACCGAGGCAGCTTTTGATTGTGCAATTGTTTGACTCATTGTAATTACCCCTAACTCCTTGCGACATCCGAGAAATCATGCTTAAACTTAGCAAACTCCTTGCGGAAGTCTAATGTCCGCTTATGCGAAGTCATTGCCGCTTTAATCTCGCTACCACCGTCCGCACAGCGGTTAACCCAGAACCAAATGCGACGGTCACGCACATACAGCATCATAAAGACACCGATCATTAAGAACATGGTACCTAAATAAACAATCCATTTACCCGGCGAACGCGTGGCTTGCAATACGCTCGCCTGCACGTGCTCGAAGGTCTTGAGTTGTAAGGTCATCGGCACCGGATAATGGGTTAAATCAGATAAGGCACGAATGGCCAAATTAAGCCATTGCGCATTTTGCTCAACCAGCTCGAAACTCTCAAAATTCAATGCTGGATAGCCTAGATCCTGACGCACATACTCGCGCACCTTCATTGTACTAAAAACGATATAGTCACGCATTAAGCGCTGCATTGGCTCTCGTAGCTCAGCAGGCAGACGCTCGGCCTCCGGCACACCCTCACCGCTGATGTAGCGATCTAAACCGGGAAAACCGCCCTCAGCAAAAACATTTAAGGCCGTATCCGCCATACTAATAATAGCGGCTGCCGGCACCTCGGGACTTTCCATCATTTGTGAGTAATCCCTAGCAATACGCGTGCGCGTAGACTGCTGACTCAAGGCCGTGCGCATGGCTAAAAACTCATCTAAGGCACCCTTATCATCTGCCGGTACATAAATGTAGCGGAAGCCTTGGCCAGACTCATCCGCAATACCGAATAAATACACCAATCCCTCGTCCAAAGGCACTGGCAACATATAGTTTTTAAACTCAATGGATTGATTTGCCGCATTGGTCAAGGTGTAAGTGAAACTGGGGCCAACATTATGCACCTTTTCATTATTTTTGCGGGCGGCACTACCAGTCACTGCAACCACCTGCTCCTGTAAGCTGCGCTTAGTTTCACCGGGCTTGGAAAGATCCTCAACATTAATCGGTGTAAAGCCGGTAAAGCGGACTAGATACGGATCGCCCCCATCAACCAAGCTAAGCTGCATGGGGATCGCTGAGCCCACCTCACCCTGCACATCAAATGCCGCTTTGGCGCCTGACTGTAGCGGTAGCGCTGTCAGATAAAGCTTGGAACCGCCATCATCAAAGCTAGACTGGTATAAGGTTACGCCATTAATGGTATAGGGGTGATTGACCTCAATAATATGATTGTCGGTTTTGCCCGTTCGATAGTCCGTAATATCCACATCACTGGCAAAGCGCTTGGGCATACCATTAGACTGGTAATATTCGATAATAAATTTATTTAACTTGACCTGAAAGGGCAATTCCTGCATAAAAAAGCCACCGCCAATGCTTAATAAGGCATAGTCAGACGCCTGCCCTTCAGAGATCATCATATTGCCGCGAAAGCTCGGGTTATTCGTGGCATAGCGTGAATCCTCCTGCACCTGCGCCACAAAACGCACCTCTTCGGGAATCGCCCGCTTAAAACCAGTCCAAATTTGTAAGCGATTAGGTAATTCACTATCCAACAAACCGCCAACACAAATCACCACAATCGCCATATGGGCAAAAATAAAGCCTAAACGATTGCTACTACCCTTTTTAGCCGCTAATAAAACCGTATCACCATCGACCTTTTCCTTAAACTGATAGCCATGATGCCTTAGCCAAGAGCGACCTAAGGTGACGCTCTCCTCTTGTGACAAATCAGACGCAAGCTCAAGCTTATGCGGAAAAGCGCGTAAGCTTGTTTGACGTACGTACTCACGGAAAGTACGCATATCTTTGATCATTTTAGGGACGTTACGAATCAGACACACGGTCGTGGAAACGACCAAAAAAGCCATGATCAGCAAGAACCACCAGGTATTATAAATTTCTGCTACGTCAAACTTACTGAAAACGGAGTACCAATAAGTACCGAACATATCGATATACTCGATTTCAGTCATATTTTGCTGAAGCACGGTACCGATAATCGTCGCAATTGCGATAAAGGTTAAAAGACTGACTGCAAAGCGCATTGAGCCCAGCAGCTCATAAATATCTCTGCCTACACTTCGTGAGCGCTTTGCGCCCTGAATCTTATCGTTTTGCATAACAGGGTAACAGCAGGCTCCCGATGGAGCTCAACAAACAATGTAAAGATAAGTGGGTGATGAATTTTTGCGCATCTCGTAAATACTACAAAACGCAAAAAAATTTTACAGGGTATTTGAGTGCAATAAGGCTCTAGAGTTCCCTAGAGCCTTAAAATAATTCCTCTTCCCTAAACGTGGGGTACAGGTATAGAATCGAATCGATTAACGAATACCGGCAGCATAATCCGCCACTGCCTTAATATCCTGGCGACTCATGCGATTAGCAATCTCAGCCATGTGGTTTTCCGTACCGGCATTATCACGTTCACCGTCAGCAAAGGCAATCAGCTGCTCATACAGATACGATGGCACCTGACCACTCAAACGAGGATACTGTCCCGGAATACCGTGACCATCCGCACCGTGACAAGAAGCACAGGCAGGGACATTACGCTCGGGAATACCGCCACGCCAGATCTGACGACCACGTTGCACCATCACCTGATCCGCCGCTAACTCAGCCACCGAAGGCTTGGTCAACTCAAGACTACTCACGAATAATGCTAAATCAGCCATCTCCTGCTCCGTCATCTGCACCACGTTAGGCGCCATCAACATGGCGTTTTGGTTGCGACGATGACTTTGTGTCGCGCCCTCAGGCACCTTGAAGTTTTTGAGCTGATTCAAAATATACTCATAGGATTGACCGGCAATATGCGGGTAAAGAGATACCATGCTCATGCCATCAGCACCATGACAGGCAATACAGGTGGCAATACCACGTGCCGGGTCACCATTCATATAGAGTTGCTGACCGCGTTCAAAATCCGGCTTAACTGGACCAACTGCAGTTTGAGCAAGGGCAGCACCACTAGCCATACTTAAAGCTAAACCACCAGCCATGACAATTTTAGAAATAACGTGCTTCATGAATATCCTCTGAAACCATACCAATAAAAGGCAGGTGCCAATTTAACACTAATAGCGAGCTCGACCAGTTGATGATAAACTACCTAAAAACAAGCCGCTCAAATACAAATAAACGCTCTATATTTTAAAGCAATATGCGATAAATAGTTGCAATTCATATGCTTTGTAATAAATTTTAGCCGCTTTGTCGATTCATTTTAAGCAAAAACGATACAATATAGAGATTATTCACTATCAATTTGTCTCAGCGCAATGTCTCTTTTACACAGAGCCACCTTTTATCAGTCGGCTAGCATGGTTTCACAGCTACCTGCGCCCCGAGGTCCCGAGGTATGTTTTGTAGGACGCTCTAATGCAGGCAAATCCTCAGCCATCAACGTCCTTACCAACCAAAAGCGTCTAGCCTATTCGAGTAAGACGCCCGGTCGTACCCGCCTGATTAATATGTTCGGCATCCCCGATCCCTTGGATCCGGAGCACCCTTTAGGCTATCTGGTTGACCTACCCGGCTACGGCTATGCCTCGGTTGCGCTTGCAGCACAGCAAGAGTGGGGGCGTGAGCTAGGCAACTACCTCGTGCAGCGCCCTTCCCTAGCCGGTGTGGTCTTGCTCATTGATATTCGTCGTGGTATCACCAAGCAGGATTATGGTTTAGTTGAGTGGATTGCCCAAGCCAAGCGCCCGGTACTGATACTGCTGACCAAAGCGGATAAGCTCCCCTACGGTCAACGACAAAAAGCGATTGCCACCATTCGCAAGGAGGTAGCAACACAGCTAGGCGATGTTGAGACCATTGCATTTTCGGCGACCAATCGTATTGGTCTGGAAGAGGCAACGGAGAAAATCCTTAACTGGATCTCACCCCAAGTAGTGCCTTAATCAGCTAATCTATCAGCAAAAGCTACCGCCTACTGTCGTACAGCCTTTGACTGGGCAGCTAGCCTAGGCGTAGCACTGAGGCCACCACGGTAGCCATTGATGGCAGTTATTTTAGATGTAAAGTTTTTGGAGTTGTTATTATGTCATCTAGTTTTATTCTCGCTGACTTCCCCGCAGCCCGCCCTCGTCGTAATCGCAAGCATGAGTTTTCACGCCGTTTGATGCGTGAAAGCGTATTAACGACAGATGATTTTATTTATCCTGTATTTGTGCGTGAAGGGCAAGGCGTTGAGGAAGAGATTGGTAGCCTCCCTGGTCAAAAGCGCTACTCACCGGATACCATTCTCAAGGTCGCAGAGGAATGCGTCAAACTAGGCATTCCGGTTATCTCCTTATTCCCCAACATCGATCCCAGCCTCAAAACACCTGACGGTATTGCGGCGGCCGATGAAAATGGCTTAATCCCACGGGTGACACGCGCCATTAAAAAGGAATTTCCGGACTTGGGCGTACTGTGTGATGTGGCTTTGGACCCCTTTACAAGTCACGGCCAAGATGGGGTCATTGATGAAAATGGCTATGTGCTAAATGACCCCACGCTGGAGGTGTTAGTTAAGCAAGCCGTGGCCCAAGCAGCCGCTGGTGCAGACTGGATCGCGCCAAGCGATATGATGGACGGTCGTATCGGTGTGATTCGCAAGGCCTTGGACGAAGCGGGTTTGATTTACACTCAATTAATGGCCTACTCCGCCAAATATGCCAGTGCTTTTTACGGGCCTTTCCGTGATGCAGTCGGCTCCGCCTCCAATCTAGGCAAATCCGACAAAATGACCTATCAATTAGACCCGGCTAATCGACTAGAGGCCCTACGTGAGGTGGCGTATGACATCAAAGAAGGGGCCGACTCCGTGATGGTCAAACCGGGCATGCCGTACTTAGATATTTTGCGCGAGGTCAAAGATGAGTTTCGTATGCCAACCTATGTGTATCAGGTGAGTGGTGAGTACGCCATGCTCAAAGCAGCAGCGATTAACGGCTGGTTAGATCATGACAAAGTCATGATGGAATCGCTCCTTGCCTTTAAACGTGCGGGTGCCGATGGCATTCTGACTTACTTTGCGCTCGAAGCGGCGCGCTGGCTGAAAGCGCACAACTAAGACGTACCATGATTCAGGGCTTAGGCTGATGCGGCTAAGCCCTGTTATTTTTTAGGCTGATATGCGGTCAGCAAGGAGCAAGTATTTTGGGTATCAATAGCAAGCACACTGAGTCTGAAGCCGTCCTTATTTTAAGTACTAGCCCGAGCTTAGCACTCGCCAAATCCATTGCCGAGGCCTTGGTGCAAGAATCGCTAGCAGCCTGTGTGAACTTAAGTGCAGCTTCTTTGTCCATTTACTCATGGGAAGATAAGCTTCACTGCGATGAGGAGTTTAGCTTAACCATCAAAACCAGCGCCGGTCGCCAAGCCCAATGCATTGCTCGGATCCAAGAGCTGCATAGTTATGATGTACCGGAGATTATCGTGTTACCAATCATCGGTGGTTCAGCAGACTATCTACAATGGATCGCCCGTCAAACCTTATGAACACAGCTAAGTCATACTTCGCCTCTTTATTCTTTGCCATTGTCAGCTTATTTTTAAGTCCGGTGCCTGCACAGGCGCAAGAGGATTTTTTACCGCCTGATAAAGCCTTTGTCATCAGCAGTTCCACGCCCACACCCGATCATCTACACATTCGCTTTAACATCGCCCCCAACTACTATATGTACATGAACCACGTCAAGTTTAAGGTGGTGGGTGATGATGAGGCAGAGCGTTTTAAAAAAGCGCTTCTAGGTGAGCCGGTCTTTGGCGAAGCCATGATTAAATTTGATGAGACCTTCGGCCGGGAAATGCCGGTTTTTTATGATCCGATGGTGATTGATGTACCGCTTAAGCCCCTCAATCAAGCGGTACGTTTAATCGTGACTGCTCAGGGTTGCGCTGATGCCGGTCTGTGCTACCCGCCCGAGGATTATCCCATTGATTTAGAACCGGTGCCGGGTGGCTATCAAATCAGTCAGCAGGCAGGTTTATTTAAGCGCATGTTGGGCAGTGATACACGTGGCGCAGCACCCGCCTTAGACTTCAATGCCTTAGCGGCTACCAGCGCCAGTACTGCTAGCAGCCCCACTGAGGCGGCGGTAGCAGCTGATGCGGATGAGCGCAGCGCTCAAACTAGCGTCACCGCAATCACCGTCCCTGAGCAGCAAACGCAGGCTCGTACTGATGACTCCGCTTTCGCCAAGCTAAGTGATGCCGGCGACACACAAATTGCCGATTGGCTGAATGAGTCTAGCTTTTTTAAAACCATCCTGATTAGCTTTAGCCTGGGTCTACTGCTATCACTCACCCCTTGCGTGCTGCCGATGCTACCGATTTTATTGGCACTCGTGGTGGGGCAGCAGAATCAAACGGCAGTTGCTAGTCCGAACGCTGCGAGCACTGACAAGGACCACCCCACTCAGGGTACAAAGACGGCCAACACTCGTCGCCGTAGCCTTGCGCTCACCTTAGCCTATGTTTTGGGCACCTCCATTGTTTATACACTGTTAGGCATTGCGGCCGCCTCCATTGGTGCCGCCCTTGCGGTATGGATTCAAAACCCTTGGACCCTGAGTATTTTTGCGATTATTCTCGTCCTTTTAGCCTTTGCCATGTTTGGCAACTTTTCCCTACAAACCCCACTAGGTGTGCAAGCCAAGCTTAACCGCCTGATGGACAAGCTGCCTGGTGGTCGCTATGGTAGCGCCTTGCTGATGGGCATGCTCTCGGCGCTAATCGCTGGTCCTTGTGTGGCAGCACCATTGGCCGGTGTGCTGTTATTTATTTCACAAAGTGGGGATATCCTCACGGGTGCGCTAGCGCTCTTTGCGCTTGCTTGGGGTCAAGGCGCCTCACTCATCGTGATTGGCGCTACCTCGGGTGCCTTAATGCCTAAAGCCGGCGCATGGATGAAGGGCGTGACACAGTTCTGCGGTCTACTCCTACTGGCGGTCGCACTGTGGATGGTACAAGCCCTGCTACCTACGTGGTTGAGCGTGCTATTGTGGGCCTTACTCGCCTTCAGTTTAAGTGTGGTTTTAGGTGCTTTTAAGGCCATCGATGCGCAAAATAGCACGATCTTCGCTATTTTTAGCAAAGCCATTGCCTATTTGGTCCTCGTTTGGGGTATCTTGCTTTTAATCGGTCTCGCCAGCGGTCGCCCTGCTTTATTAACCCCACTGCAAGGCTTCACTAGCGCTTCAACCCTGGCGCTCACTGCGACGCCCGCAAGCACTTCGGTCGGCGCCAACAGCACCATTTCTCAAGTTGATTTTCAACGTATCGACTCGCTATCCGAACTGGAGCAAGTCATTGCACAAAGTGCCGGTCGACCTGTCATGCTCGATTTTTATGCTGACTGGTGTGTGGCCTGCCATCAAATGGAGGCGCTGACCTTTAGTGTGCCTGCCGTTGCCCAAAAAATGGCGCAAATGACCTTAGTGCAGGTCGATGTCACACCAAACACCGCAGCCCATCGTGAGCTTTTAAAGCGCTTCCGACTGTTCGGGCCACCCGGTATTATTTTCTTTGATGCCATGGGTAATGAACGAGAGGATATCCGCGTCGTGGGCTTTCAAAATGCCGAGCGCTTTAGTGAAAGCCTAGATCGCATCTTAGCCCAATGAGGTCAAGCCAAACATAAATCGGGTAATACCCAATGTTAAGTGCATCATCGATTCCCTAAAATCTAAGGCTTGATTGGATAGTTGATTCGCAGGATATTGATGAGCACACAGGATGTATCCCCTCAGGACAAGCGCTGGCAGTTCTGGATTGACCGCGGCGGCACCTTTACCGATATTGTGGCTAAAAAGCCGGACGGCAGCCTCTGCACCCACAAATTACTCTCGGAAAATCCGGAGCAATATGCCGATGCTGCCTTAGCCGGCATTCGTCGGCTGATGGGATTAGCGCCGCATGAGACCATTCCTGGGGCACAAATTGAAGCCATCAAAATGGGTACTACCGTGGCGACCAATGCCTTACTTGAGCGCAAGGGTGAGCCCACCGTCTTATTGATTACCGAGGGCTTTGAAGATGCGCTTAGCATCGCCTATCAGGCACGGCCCCAACTGTTTAATCGTCATATTGTTAAGCCCGAATTGCTTTATACCCGGGTTGAGGGCGTAGCAGAGCGCATCCTAGCTGACGGCACCATTGCTAAGCCATTAGATAGGGCTCGCACCGAGGCGCAACTGCAGGCAGCCTATGATGCGGGTTTTCGTTCGGTGGCGATTGTGTTAATGCATGCCTATCGTTTTAGCCAGCATGAGGAGCTGATTGCAGCCCTTGCAAAAAGCATCGGCTTTACTCAAATCTCTGTTTCTCATCAGATCAGCGCCCTCATGAAACTCGTCGGTCGAGGTGATACCACCGTGGTGGATGCCTATTTATCACCTGTATTAAGAAACTATGTAGACCGCATTGATGCTGAGGTAGATGAGACCCGCCTGATGTTTATGCAGTCTAATGGCGGCTTAACGGCAGCGGATAATTTTCAGGGTAAGGATGCCATTCTCTCTGGCCCCGCTGGCGGTATTGTGGGGATGGCACGCATTGCTGCCGCTGCCGGCACGGCGCAGGTGATCGGCTTTGATATGGGTGGAACCTCAACCGATGTGTCGCACTATAACGGTGAATTTGAGCGCCTCTTTGATACAGCGGTAGCCGGTGTGCGGATTCGTGCGCCGATGATGAATATACACACAGTCGCTGCGGGTGGCGGCTCCATTGTGCATTTTGACGGTCAACGCATGCGTGTTGGCCCACATTCGGCTGGTGCCTATCCCGGACCGGTGGCTTATCGTAATGGCGGCCCACTCACGGTCACCGATTGCAATGTGATGCTAGGCAAGCTACAGCCTGACTACTTCCCTGCGATTTTTGGCCCCACCGCCGACTTGCCACTAGACTATGAACTGGTTAAGGAAAAATTTAATCAGCTGGCCGAGACCATTTATGAGCAAACCGGCGTACGTAGCACAGCCGCAGAAACCGCTGAGGGCTTTCTGCAAATTGCGGTAGCCAATATGGCAAATGCGGTTAAAAAGATTTCCATTGAGCGCGGCTACGATGTCAGTAAATACACCTTGGTCAGCTTTGGCGGTGCGGGCGGTCAGCATGCCTGCCCGGTAGCGGATGCTTTAGGCATGCAAAAAGTGCTGATTCACCCCTTTGCTGGCGTTCTCTCCGCCTACGGCATGGGTCTAGCCGATATCACCGCCATGCGTGAAAGCGCTGTGGAACTACCTTTGGAGCAAGCCTCCATGACAGCCGCCGAAGCCTCGCTTAATGGCTTAATTGAAGAATGTAGCAAGGAGCTCCTAACGCAAGGCATCAGCCAAGCACAAATGCAAATCATTCGACGGGCACATATACGCTATCAAGGCACGGACTCGGCCATTATGGTGGACTTTGCAACGCCTGAGCGTATGCGCGAAGACTTTTATGCGGCCTACTTACAGCGCTACAGCTTTTTAATGCACGATCGCCCATTAATGATTGAGGCAGTATCGGTAGAGCTTATCGGCAAAAGCGGTGAGGAACTGGCCGCCTCCTATACCACGGAAGCTACGCACAGCACGCCTACCGCACTGGCGGACATTGAGCTTTTTAGCCACGGGCAAAAGCACCGGGCGCCGATTTTCAATCGTGCCACCCTAAGTCCCGGCATGCGTATCGAGGGCCCCGCCATTGTCTTTGACAGCAATGGCACCACCGTGATTGAGCCTGAGTGGCGCATGGATATTCTCAGTGCAGGTGAGCAGTTACTGAGTCGGGTGAAGCCCAAGCAAATGACCATGGCTATTGGCACCGACGTCGATCCGGTGATGCTCGAGATTTTTAATAATCTCTTTATGTCCATTGCCGAACAAATGGGGGCAACGCTTGCTAATACAGCCTTTTCCGTCAATATTAAAGAGCGACTAGACTTTTCTTGCGCACTGTTTGACCATGAGGGTAATTTAATTGCCAATGCACCCCATATGCCGGTGCATTTAGGCTCCATGGGCGAAAGTATTAAGACGGTAATTCGCAAAAACCAAGGGCGCATCAAGCCGGGGGATACTTTTGCCCTCAACGACCCCTACAATGGCGGCACGCATTTACCGGATATCACGGTGGTCACCCCGATTTTTGACGAGCAACAAGCGCAAATCCTATTTTTTGTTGCTTCACGCGGTCACCATGCCGATGTGGGTGGCATTACCCCGGGTTCCATGCCACCGGACAGTAAAAACATCATCGAAGAAGGTGTATTAATTGATAACTTTCTCTTAGTAGAAAATGGCAGTATGCGCGAAAAGGCGTTGCGCGAGCTCTTTTTAGGTGCGCCTTACCCGGCACGTAATTTTGATCAGAATGTCGCCGATTTGCGCGCCCAAGTCGCCGCCAATGAAAAAGGCGCCCAGGAATTACGCCGCATGGTCAATCAGTTCGGTCTGGAGGTCGTACAAGCCTATATGCAACACGTACAAAACAATGCCGAGGAATCGGTGCGTTGCGCTATTGAGGCCCTGCAAGACGGTGAATTCTGCTACGACATGGATAATGGCGCCAAGATTCAGGTGAGTGTCCGTGTAGACAAGGCCTCACGCAGTGCCACCGTTGACTTCAGCGGCACTTCCGCGCAGTTAGCCAGTAATTTTAACGCCCCCAAAGCCGTCTGTATGGCTGCGGTACTCTATGTTTTCCGCACCTTAGTCAATGATGAAATCCCCATGAACCAAGGCTGCTTAAAGCCGATTGAGGTGATTATCCCTGAGGGTTGCATGCTGAATCCACACTATCCAGCGGCAACGGTAGCGGGCAATGTGGAAACCTCGCAATGCATTACCGATGCGCTCTATGGCGCACTAGGCGTAAACGCAGCTGCCCAAGGTACGATGAATAATTTTACCTTCGGTGATGAGCAGTACCAATACTATGAGACCATTGCCGGTGGTAGCGGTGCGGGTAAAATCACGCACCCTGACGGTCGGGTGGAGCTGTTTGCGGGTACCGATGTGGTGCAAACCCATATGACCAATTCTCGCCTAACCGACCCCGAGGTGTTAGAGTTCAGATATCCGGTGGTATTGGAGGAATTCTCCATCCGCCAAGGCAGTGGTGGCATCGGCAAGGTCAATGGCGGTAACGGCGGCACCCGTCGCATCCGTTTCTTACAAGCCATGACCGCCTCCATCCTCTCCAACCGTCGTCGCATTGCCCCCTTCGGTCTAGCTGGTGGAGGGGCTGCCGAGGTAGGAGCTAACTACATAGAACGCGCTGATGGTCGTATTGAGACACTGGATTCTAGCGCCTCAGCAGCGATGCAGCGAGGAGATGTGTTTGTGATCAAAACCCCAGGTGGTGGGGCCTACGGTGAGGCAGACTAAGCACCGCAACGACATTCGGCGCGATTTTAGTCAGCAAGCATGAACCTAAGCCTTAACCACCTCAATAACAACCCAAGGAGACAAGCAATGAAATTAACGCGATTATCATTAGCCATTGCGGCCAGTAGTGCAATTTTTACAGTGAGCACCGCCTATGCAGAAAACTGGCGCATGGCCACCCCCTATCCTGAACAAAACTTCCACACCCAAAACATCAAGCAATTTGCTGCCGATATTAAAGAAGCGACTCAGGGCAAATTAAATATTACCGTGCACCCCGGTGGCTCCTTAATTAAGCCCATGGAAATTAAAAATGCGACTCGCTCACGTCAGATCGAAATGGGTGAATTTATTCTTTCTGGTATGGCCAATGAGCATCCGCTGTTTGCGCTCGACTCTGTACCTTTTCTAGCGACTTCACATGACGCTTCTTGGAAGCTTTACCAACTATCCAAACCGGCCTTAGAAGAGCTACTGGACAAGCAAAATCTGAAGCTCTTGTATTCAGTTGCCTGGCCACCTCAGGGCATGTATACCACCACCCCAGTGAGTAAGCTGGAGGATTTAAGCGGTATGCGTATGCGTGCCTATAGCCCACAGACCGAGCGCCTCGCTCAATTATCCGGGGCCGTACCGACTCAAATTGAAGCCACCGATGTGGCGCAAGCCTTTAGTACCGGTCGCGTCAATGCCATGATCACCTCTTCCTCTACCGGCGTTAACTCTGCTGCATGGGACTTTTTAAAGTACTACTATGATGTGCAAGCTTTTTTACCTAAAAATGCCGTGGTAGTGAACAAACGCAGTTGGTCGTCTTTGGATGAGGACACGCAAAAAGCGGTACTCGCAGCGGCTGCCAAGGCCGAGGAACGCGGTTGGGAGCTCTCCAAAGAGGATATGGTGAAACAAAACCAAACGCTCATTGATAATGGTATTGAGCTCAGTCCAGGCAGCGAAGAGCTACGCCAAGCCCTACTGAAAATCGGCACACAAATGGCTGCCGAGTGGAGTAAGGAAGCAGGCGCTGAAGGCGAAGCTATTTTGAATGAGTTTAATCAATAATCCCAAGGTGTAGGATGCGCAAAAGTCTCGATTTACTTTATAAACTCAGTGGGGCCGGCGCTGCATTATCTTTAATCGTGATTGTGCTGATTTTATTTGGCCAAGTCACTTTCAATATCATTGATTATGTAGCCCATGCCTTGTTCAACCAACGTTTTGGGCTACTAATTCCCTCTTATGCACAGTTTTCCGGCTATGCCTTAGGTCTGGCGACCTTTTTATCCCTGGCAATTGCCCTCAGGCACCATGCCCATATTCGTGTGACCTTGTTAGAGCTGCGCTTTAGCAGCAGCGTACGGCGTTGGAGCCACACCCTCGTGGCCTTACTGGGTGTGCTGGTAGCCATTCTAATCAGTTATAGTCTGATTGAGCTCACTATTGATTCTTGGCGCTGGAACAACACAGCAACCGGTCTGGTGCGTACACCGTTATGGATGCCACAGGCAGGCTTAGCCCTAGGTTCAGTAATTTTCAGTATTGCGTGTATTGATACCTTTATTGAGATGTTACGCTATGGTCGTTCAGTGGCCTTAGTCACGCCGGACCCTACCGAAACAGGTGAGGTGCCTGAATGAGCGAGGTCATTTTTTCATTTATTTTAGTCTTTAGCTTAATCGGCGCGCTGGCGTTAGGGGTTTGGGTTTCAGTTGCGCTTTTTTTAACCGGCATCGTCGGTATCCCACTGTTTTCAAACGCCCCCTTAAGTAATGTCCTCGCCACCAATGTCTGGAGTTCTTCTTCCGAGTGGTCGCTGGCGGCTTTACCCCTATTTATCTGGATGGGCGAGATACTGTTTCGTTCACGTATTGCCGGGGATCTCTTTAATGGATTGGCGCCCTGGATGCGCAGATTGCCCGGTGGCTTAAGCCATGTGGGCATTGTCGCCTCCGGTATTTTTGCTGCCGTCAGTGGCTCCTCTGCTGCCACCTGCGCCACCGTTGCTAAAGTGACCCTACCCGAATTAAAACGTCGCGGTTACGATGAAAAACTCACCATTGGCACGATCGCTGGTTCGGGCACCTTGGGGCTCTTAATTCCACCCTCAATCATTATGATCGTTTACGGCGTGGCCGCCGATGTGTCCATCACCCGTTTATTTGTAGCGGGCATCATCCCCGGTCTATTGATGATCGCCCTGTTTATGAGTTTTGTCGCGATTTGGTCCATCCTAAATCCAAGCAAAGTCCCTCAAAAGGATCCGGCCATTTCGTTTATCCAAAAAATCAAAGCCAGTGGCAGTCTGATTCCTGTCACCTTACTGATTATCGGCATCATGGGCTCCATTTACCTGGGCATTGCCAGCCCTACCGACTCCGCGGCCGTTGGGGTTGTGCTGTCATTAATTTTGGTTTGGCTCTATGGTGATTTAAATTGGCAAAGCTTTAAAGCCGGGCTCTTTTCGGCCATGCTGACCTCCTCCATGATTGCCTTTATTCTTGCGGGTGCGGCTTTTCTAACCGTGGCCATGGGCTACTCGAATATCCCCATGTTGTTGGCGCAATGGATTACTGAGCTGGGACTCAATCACTACGCTCTAATCGCCGTACTGGCGCTATTCTTTGTGATCATGGGCTGCTTTCTCGACGGTATTTCTATTGTCGTATTGACCACCTCGATCCTGCTACCCAGCATTCAGGCCGCCGGTATTGACCCCCTTTGGTTTGGTTTATTTCTGGTGTTAGTCGTTGAAATGGCGCAGATTACACCGCCAGTCGGCTTGAATCTTTTTGTGCTACAAGGCATGACCGGCAAACATATTTGGTATTTGTCCCTTGCCACCCTACCTTTTTTCCTGATGCTATTGTTGGGTGTGATTCTAATCACCGTCTTTCCAGAGATTGTGATGTTCTTACCAAAAATGATGTACAGCTAAATTGAGTCACTAAGGCTGACATCGCACCACGATAAGACCTTTGCACAAAAAGACTTGAGTAGCCTGTTGGCGATTTACGTTTTTGCTAAAGGTCTTAATCTATTCTTTCTCAGGCATGACCTATCGTGAAAGCGAAGCTATCTAAGCATCTATTGCTACAATGCCAACATACCTTAAAACAAGCCATAGCAAATGAACTCAACACGCAACGAAGCAAAGCCGTTTTTAAAATGGGCGGGTGGTAAAACACAATTAATTCCTGAAATTGCAAAGCTGATGCCACACTCACTCACAGAGAAGCCTTTTACCTTTATCGAGCCCTTTGTGGGTAGCGGGGCTGTGTTATTTTGGGTCATCAATCATTTTCCCAATCTCAAAAAAGCGATTATCAATGATATTAATACAGACCTAATTAATGTCTATCAAGTGATTAAACAGTCGCCACTACCGCTGATTGAGCGTCTACAAAAGCACCAAGACACATTTATCCCACTCGCTGATACAGCGTCTAAAAAGGCATATTATTATGCGCAGCGGGAGCGTTTTAACTTACGCCAAGCCGATGCGATAGAACACGCTGCGCTATTTATTTTTCTTAATAAAACCTGCTTTAATGGGCTTTATCGTGTGAATCGTAATAATGAATTTAATGTGCCTATGGGCGACTATCGTAAACCTAATATCTGCGATTGCGATAATCTCCTAGCGGTACACCAGGCGCTGCAAAAGGTAGATATTCTCAATCGCAGTTATAGCGACACCCTGTCAGCTATTGAGGAGGAACATAATTTATTCTATTTCGATCCACCCTATAAGCCCTTGAGCACTACCTCCAGTTTTAATGCCTATGCAAAAAATGAGTTTGATGATGATGCGCAAATTGCCTTAGCGAATTTTTGCCATCAATTAGATGCCTTAGGGCACATATGGATTTTAAGCAATTCGGATCCTAAGAACTCAGATAGTAACAATCACTTTTTTGATGAACTGTATAGCAAATATCATATCCGGCGAGTTCAAGCCACTCGAGCGATTAATTCCAAGGCATCAAAACGGGGAAAACTGAATGAATTGCTGATTACTAATCAGAGGGTGGGGAAAGACAAAGTCTGAACTTCAGACTTTTTAGGGGCTAAGGAACACCCCCACTCGCGTGGGGAAGACCCACCCACTGCCTTACTCACAGCAAACAATTACTCCTCTGCCGCCCCAGAAGCTTTCATCCGCAGCCGCTGTAGGTGCTGCGCCCGTGTTTTTAAACGACTGAATACCACCATCGCCACCAATAAAAAGCCAATAGCAATACACACACCGCTAATCGGTCGTTCAATAAAGGTCAGCATATCACCACGGGATAGTAGCAGCGCACGTCTGAAGTTTTCCTCCATCATCGGCCCCAAGACAAAGCCTAACAGCAAAGGCGCTGGTTCAAACTTTAGCCTAAGTGCAATCGCCCCGAAAATCCCAATACATAGCACGATCGCCACATCAAAAAGATTGTTATTAGTGCTATACACACCCAAACAAATAAAGAGCAGAATGGCGGGGAAAAACAGACGATATGGCACCGATAAAATCTTCACCCACATGCTGATGAGGGGTACATTCAAAATCATCAGAAAGAAGTTACCAATCCAGAAACTAACCATTAAGCCCCAAAACACATCTGGATGCTCAACCATCATTTGTGGTCCGGGCAGCACATTATGAATCATCATGGCACCCAACATTAAGGCCATCACAGCATCACCCGGAATACCTAGGCTTAAGGTAGGAATAAAAGCGGTAATTGCTGCGGAACTATTAGCCGCTTCCGGACCGGCAATACCTTCAATCGCACCATGACCAAATTTCTTCGAGTTTTTATTGACCTTTTTCTCAATCGCATAGGAGATAAAAGAAGCTATCGTGCCACCAGCCCCTGGTAGCACCCCAAAGAAAGAACCAATACCGGCACCACGACCGATAGCTGAAGCAGAGCTTTTTAATTCATTTTTTTCAACTCGCATCGCACGCCAACCAATTTTGCTACTTGTGGTTTCTTGTCCTTGAACAATTCGATTGGTATTGCGCAACACATCAGAAATGCCAAATAAGCCCATCGCCACCGCCACCAAAGCCAGCCCGTCTTGTAGCTCCAGTAGATTAAAAGTAAAGCGTGCTATACCGGTATTTACATCGGTACCGACAATACCAAAAATCAAACCGATCACCACCATGGCAATGCCTTTAAGTGGGGAGCCGCTACTTAAGGTTGATGCCGCTAATAAACCCAACAACATTAAAGAAAAATACTCTGCCGGGCCGAATTTAAAAGCAATCTTCACAAACAGTGGACCGGCCACATTAATTAAGATCACCCCGATGGTAGCACCAATAAAAGAAGCGATCATGGCCATCATCAAAGCCACGCCGGCTCTACCCTGACGCGCCAAAGGATGACCATCAATACTGACCACCGCATGCGTCGGCGTACCCGGTAAATTCAACAAAATCGTTGTCACCGCCCCACCGTAGCTGGAACCATAATAAAGACCAGCTAACATCATTAATGCGGCGGCCGGTTCTAAACTATAGGTCAGCGGCAACAGCATTGAAATAGCCGTTAAAGCACCGACCCCCGGCAGCACGCCTATGAGGTTACCAATAAAAACGCCGATTAAGGCAAAGAATAAATTATGCAGATGAAAAGCGGTTTGTACGCCTAATACAATGTTATCCCACATACGCTATCCCATTAACCCCATGTAAAGAGTGGAAATTGAATCTGTAAGCCATAGCGAAATAGGCCCACTGCCACCACTGTCAACACCACACCAATCATGAGATTAGTAAGCCGGGAATTTCTTCTATCCGCAAACGCGGCTAGCGTGCACATCACAAAGGTCGCTGGAATTAGCCCACCGTATTTGCCAAGGAGGATAAATGCGAGCACGGATGCGATGATGGTAAGCCACGTGATGACTTGCTCCTTAAGACTCAAACTATGCTCCTCGACCCCCTCATTGATACTCGTTTCAACAGGCTCGGGACTAAATAACAAAAGCAGCGCCAAAAAAGCTAAGACACAGCCAAGAATCAACGGGAAATACCCTGGTCCCATGCGTGCCAAGCTTCCCAACTGATAATTTAAACTTCCGACTATCGTAGGCACCGCCAATATCAGCATCAGCAACACTGACCACAGTTCCTTACGATTCACCTTAAAGCGCATACAGTACATCCCTAAAATAAATTCAACGATACGACAATGACTTTTTTAACGTCATGCGATATTGTAAATGCTTAGATAGCTTTCAGTCTGCCAATACAGCTGAGAATACTATTCCTCCGCTACAGCCCATGCTAATACCTGCTGCTGTATATAATCTCTATCTAAGCGCTCTTGCTCTAGACGCCCTTGCTGATAAACACCACGACGTAGATTTTGAAATAAATGTTGCTCCGCCTCAAGCAAGCACTCCGGTGCTTTAAAGACCGAGTGAGGCTCCTCCGCCATCCGCTCCGCAAAGCGCTCAACGGTAGCGGCATCCATCATCAACGCCTTCAGCTGGGGCACCTTAGTGCGCGCCTGACTGAGCATGGCAAAGCCTTCGGAGTCAATGTCACCCCAATAAGCCACTCGTTTATCGGCCAACCACTCCGCCCCTAACCAACTTAGGTTTTTACCGCCACCTGCAACGGCGATGGTCTCCGGAATATGGCTCAAAGCCAAACAGGACTGCTCATTTTCAATAATTAAAATATTGTGTGCTGGCAAAGGCATGTGCCATAGCGTCTCCGTCGAGAGGCGTAAAATCGACATCCCCGCCAACGCCGCCAAGGGCTTAGGGCATAGAGGTCGCACCAATAGCCAATCACGCGGCTTTTCCAGGCAAGCTAACCAAGATGATAAGCCACCGGCAGCGCTGATCGCCCCCTCATGCAACACATCTAAAATAGCTTCGAGCAAATAACCATGCTGCTCAATAAATTTGGTATCAACACCCACGACCGGCAGGGCTCTTAAGTATTCACCTCGCCCCATCTGCGCTTGTAACTGTGGCAAGACTCCTAACAATAAGCGCAGCTTGTCCTCGCTCATGGCTTCTAAGGTGGCTAAATGCTTAATCAAGGTCGTGCGTAGACTCACTGAGTCTGTCGCGCCAATCCCCGTTACCACAGTATGCAATAAGCGCTCTGAGCTCTGCCATTGCTGATAAGCCGAGGCGCCAATAAAACGCATTAATCCGGCCGCATCGTGCACCACCAAACGCACCGGCAACCTCTGTCCGGCCACCGACTGAAAGCGCTTAAGCTCCCACACCACCTCACAGGCAGTATTCGCCAAACTGCGCTCCAAGGCTTGCCATTGCTGATAAAAAGCTTGAAAGTGCGCCGTATGCGCAAGAATGTCCTTAGCGCTTTTGGGTGGTTTTAATGGTAGCGTCAGCGGAAACGCAATCTCGCCGGCTAATACACTACGGTAGTTTTTAGCATTATCCAAAAAACGACTACGCCAACGCTCGCGCGCTGTCGCCACTAACACACCCCAGTCCGGTGCCTTACTGCTCATACACTTGAACCCCTTGGCTCTGTGCATATTGCTTTAAGTCCCGCTGACGCTTAGCCTGCTGCTCGTCAATCAGCTCCCAACTAATTTCTCGCAACCGACTTTCATGAGTTTCAGCCTTACGCTCCGTCAAGATCAAACTGCGTGCCGCTTCACGCGCCACATTCAGATTTTTATAAGGCGTAATTAAGTTCACATGTAACTTTAATGCCTTAAACACCTTAATCACTCGTGCTGCCACACCTTCGGCGGCATTCGAAAAAGCCTCATCTAAAAACACCGTCGCATACACCGGATACTCCTCATCCTTCGGCGTCAATACATAGGCTAAGCTAGCTGCTACAATCGTACCGGCAAAAGCCTCCTTTTCACCACCTGATTTACCGCTAGAGGAATCTAATACATCCAACACTTGCTCTGTGCCTAACTGAATTTCTTCAGCATAAAAGGACATTTGTTTACGCGGATCCAATAAGCGCTCATCATCCACACGACTAGACTCCAAGGCATTCTTTAAAATACTGACCACGTCATTCACCAAGCTAAAGCGCTTATCCTGATCGGCATCATTCATACTACTTAAGGCCAAATTCATTTTTTGCGTAAAATCTTGAATCGCAGGATAGCGCTCACGGCGTGGATTCAGTTTTAAATAACTATTGGGTCTGAATTCTGTTTTACTCAGCACCCGATTAATACGGCTGATACGATCGCGAATATCAGCGAACTCCGCTTCAATATTGGTATACAGTAAAGCAATCGATTGCGTCATATTTTTATTTAAGCGCTCCTGATATTGCTCAACTAAGACGGGCAAGCCTTCTTTTTCCAAATACTCAAGATAGGTTAAGGCATCATACAGCGCTTCAAAACCACTCACCCAATCCACGGTATACGGCTGCCATTTTTCCCGTCCTCTAAAGCCACCTAATAAACTCGCTACCGCTTCCTTATCCTTGATTTGGCGATTCTGTGCTTGAGCATACTCTCGCTCCAGGGCTTTACTAAGCGCATAATAAGCTGCTCTATCGCTCTCATCATATGCGTCCAACCGCAGTGCCAGACGAGCTTGCACCACCTCATCCAAAGCCTCTTGTGCCAAGGGTAATTTATCTGCATGTTGAGTTTCGGCTGATTTTAATGCGTTTTCCAGAGCGCCGATTTTTTTGTTTTGCGCCTCTTTTTGCTTTTGAATCGTGACAACTGCTTTTTTGGCCTCCTCCCAACGGATTTTGGCCTGTTGTAAATCGCCTTGATCATCTTCCAAAGCTGCTAAGCGTTTACTTAACTCCTCACGCTCTTTTTCATAACGTGGCACATCAATACTATCCCAGTCAAAGGTCAATAATTGCTGACACCATTGACTTTGCTCACGATAGTCATCCCGCTGCTGTTGGCTTTTCTCTGCCTGCGCTTTGGCCGTGACTAACGAGGCTTGCAATGCTTGCTGCTGCGCCAATAACAAATTCAGTTTAGCTTTAGCGTCAAAACCTAATTGCCATTGACGTCGATCATCAACTTTGTGACGATCTTTTTTCTCAAAAGAACCCTGTTTCAGGTGGATTAAACCCTCTACCGTCATGGAGTAAGGCGTACGATTCAATTCCTCCACCGTGTCTACGCACCACAGATCAAAACGGCTTAAATGATTTTTAAGCCAATTTTGATATGCGTGCTCACGCCAAATCAATTTTTCTAAAAAGCCGCCCGCCTCAAAAGAGCTCACCGTTTGCGTCACTGCACCCACTAGCTCCACGCTTAGGTTTAAACCTAAATGACGTTGATTCAACCAGCGCGTAACACGCTTAGCATCCGCTTCCGGTACCAATAAATTCAATTTACGCTGACCCAAGGCACGCTCAATTGCCCCTTTCCAGGGCAACTCGAGTTCTGCCACATCAATCAATTCGCCAATAAAGACCAACTTTTCATCGGCAATCCCCAGCTCTTCCACCATACGATCGCGCAGCTGTTGATATTTAATATCAATATTGGAGTTAGGACGCTGTTGCATCTCATGAATCAGCGAACTTAATTCCCGGTACTCAGCATCAAGCTCAATTAGCTTTTGTTTGTTGGCAAAAAAGGCTTCTTCAAGGCGCGGCAATTCAAACTCCGCTTGCCGCAGCTGTTCATTGGCCACACGCTGATTATCGCGAAACACGCTGCCTACTAAGTCATGCCCTAACTGTAAATCACGACATAGCTTCTGATAGCGCTGACTGTCACGCACCATACGTCCCAGGCGCTCCTGCAAGGCACTCAGCTGTTGACGCAAAGGCTCAATTTGACTGCCGCCCAACTGCAGATAAGCGGCGTAGCATTGATCCGTATAAGCGTCTGCCCTTTGCTCTTCTGCACTTAATCGCTCCATCGCCTCTTTAAGTGCAGCCATTTCTTCCTCTAAGCGATGAATGCGCTCAGCTAAAGCGATAACTTGTTGCTTTGCTTCAAAAATGGGTAAACCGACCTTATCTTGCTCCAACTGCGCTAGCAGCTTTTCAACCTCCTGCAATGCTTGATGGAGGGGCAGTAATCGCTGCAAATGCTTAACTCGCTCGCGCGTATCCACCAAACGCTCATGCGTGGCTAAAAGATCGGCAAACTCATGCACAATATCACGTGCTAATTCCCGGATATTACCGGGTTCCAATACCAATTCCCGAATCAGTTTGGTTAAGTCATCAATTTTTTTTAAACCCAAGGCACGAGCCAACAAGGCGGGGGCATTTTCATTCCCCATGGTGAGTTTTTGTCGATAAACCGTCTGATATTCGCTGAAACGATCGTCAAAACAACGTAAATTGACCTGTTGCTCAACCCAACGCTTAAACTCGCGCATGGTTGACTTAGAAAAAGCGTCCAACAGCGTTTTAAGACTAATATCCTCATCGGCAATAAAATACAGTTTATTAACATCACTGTAGCTGTTACTGGCATCTTTGATAAAAAATATCGCCATCAAGCTCACGACACTGCCACCGTCGAACTGATACTGCGCCCGCAAACCAGTCACCACCGCCTTAGGACGTTTATTTAAGACACGGGTACCGGCACCGTCATGCGAGGTGCCGTAGCTACCCCGCATATAAGACACTAGATTTCTATCACGCTTATCGCCCTGGGCCGCGGCAATATTAAAACTGGCACGACCAGGCGCTTGTAATAAGGCCATTAAGCCGTCGATTAAGGTGGATTTACCCGAGCCATTGTCCCCGGTGATGAGCGTGCCCTCTCTATCGATGGGTGCCGTATGTATGCGCTCAGAAAAAGAACCCCAATTGTAGACCGAGATTTCCGATAAACGTACCTGCCCTTTTCTGCCGCCGGTTTCGATACCAGCCGCGGCATAGTCACCATACAAATCCAATTGTGAATTACTCATCTGCTACTCCAGCATCAACCTGTGCCAATTGACGGTACTCCGCTAACATCGTCTCCAAAAACTGTGCGTTCACAACGTAGCGAATAATCGGGGTAATTTCATAACGTTCACCACTACTTACGCTCAATAAGAGTTTACGCTCCACAAAGTTTTTAAGACTACTGACAAGGCGCCGTCGATCCTTACTCGCATGCTGAACCAATGCAGTAAAGGGCGTCAATTGCGCCTCAATACGCTCAATATCAATCATCACTTTCTGCTCACCCGCCGTCTGTCGCTCCTGATAATGCTTACGTAGAATCAACAACAATAAGGTATCCAGCACGCTTAATGAACGTGGGGCAATCAGCGAAGGCACATCATTTTCTTCTTCACTGATTAGATCCTGCTCCGTCGGCTCTCTAGCGATAAACGCCACACCCTCAATCTCATCCAGCACCAAATAAATATAGATTTGCCGCAAATAATCACGAATCTGCTGCTGATAATGACATAAGCTACTAAACAACTGCGGATTATCGGCATGCAACACAATGCTGTTTTTTAACAAATAGACTAATGCACGACGCAGCTCAGCCGGCAGATTTTGCACGGGCTCAGTGCCTTGTGTTTGTTCTGTATCTTGAATCTCTTCGCTCATGTTCTACCCTGCGCTAAATCACTAGACTATCCAAAGACGGCGGAAAACTCTCTGCACTTAGTAAAAGCTTAGGCACCGACACTCGAAGCGGCTGCTTTCTATCGTAAATCACAAAGCTTTCACGCCCCGTCAATTCCACGGCATCTATGGCCTTAGCCAAGCGCACATAGACCATTAACTCCTCCAAACCCAAATGAATCACTCGGCGCTCTGCTAATTCCCGGATGGTTCTCACCCCATCTTGTTGCAGAATTTGATGGAGCTCACTGACCACCGCCATCGTATTCACAGTTTCCAATTCGGCCAACACATGGGCATCCAAATGCTGCAAATTCTCCTCTTCATCGGTATTAATTTCTAGGCGTTCTGCCGGTGCTCGCAGGCGCCATGCATCCAAGGAGAAAAAAGAAATGGGTTCAATGGCTAGACTAAGTGCGGTTTTTTGACGCAACATGGCGGGGTCGATATCCAACGCAATCGCTGCCTTTTCCAACTCAATCATCAGGCGATTAACCTGATGATTTTCCGTGGCCTGACCACTCTCAATATATTGTCGTAGCTCCTGCTCGGTACGACGACGCATACGAATCACTTGATCGCTTTCCTTAGAAAGCACCGTCAACAACTCTGCCAAATAATATTGCTGTGATGCAGACAAATACCCTGCCGCATCACTTTCTGCCAAGAACCGCAATTGCTCACGAAACTCCTGCTGCCGATGCGGATCACATAACAATTGAAAAAAACCGTCAAAGGCACTACCCGCCTCGGTTTTAAGCAATTCCGCTTCCTGATCCATCAACTTTTGTAGAATTTCGCCACGAGTGGCATCATCCGTGATCATTTGCGTGCGAATATCCTTGTCAAGTAGGCGAATCTCCTCCTCCAAATGACGAAAATCACCGCTTAACTGAAAGGCAAGATGATATACCTCACGCATACGCTCACGTTTGGTGGCCTCATCTAGCTCAATAATCACCCCTGCTTCAATGGCATCAATTTCAGCCTGAATCTCGGCTTTTTTCTGCTGCAGATGGGCTAACTTATCCTCTGGCTCCGTACTGAGCGCCACCACACAATCCCGCACCGCCTCCTGCACAATCCGCAAGTGTGAGGCTGTGGTACCGGCAGAACGCTCATCCAAGGCCTTAACAAAACGCAATGCGCTCTGAAAAGCATCGGTGGTACTAAGCTGATCATTTAATTCACGCAAATACCCTTGCTGAATCCATTGATTTAAATAGGTAGTGGCAGGCGTGTTACTCTCCCAGACGCCCAGATCACGGCTCTGCACCAGTTCCGCATCTAATAACTGACGCGCCTGTCCATAGGTGACCTCAGCATTATCACTAAAAAGCGTCTCAATAAAAGCAAAAATATAAGGCGCATTATCGGCACGCAGCAGCACCCAAGCCTGATGCTCCTCAAAATAGCGACGATATTGCGCTTGCGCAAGTTGAAAGTTCATTTTTACTCTAGGACCTAGGAATAATTTATCAGTATATTGGATTTATAGTACTCCCCCTTTACTAATAGCCGTTGGCAGTAGAATTATTTAATTTTTGTTGATGTAATTTTTGCCTCGGTCTGATGCCACCTAATGCTAGGTTGGGCGTTTATTATTATAAGTCCAGCGCCAAGTATTCGCTTAGTGCTGAACTTTGAATTTAACTTTCATGATTTATTATCCCTTACCCTTGTTGAATAACTGCCTTAACTACGTTTTCCAAACTTGGGCAACTGATAGGTTTGCTTGGGGCTAGTTGCTTTGTCTGGCAGGGTCATTTCTAGCTTGGTACTGCAACAAGACGCTTCAACGATCTACGGCATCGAGCTCAACTACTGGGTCGGTGACTGGGTCGCTTAAGTTAAATTTTAAATTTGTGGAGCCTGTTTTTCATTTTAGGCTCTTCAAATATATTTGATGCGCACAGAGGTTCCTCAAAGGAATTACACCACTTTTCGTCCTTCAGCTATATTTAACAGCTCAGGGAAACATAGTACAGCAGGTCTGTTGCCACTGGCTGCTCGAAGCTCTTTTAATACACCATCCTCACGCAAGCTACGTAACAACCCAGGTATGGTTTTCTTATGAATCCCAAAATCAATCTAAAACCCTCTCACTTACTTTTTTCAAGTGCACTGATGAATTTATTGAACACAATAAGGTGACATAATCGAGTAGGGTGAGGTTTGCACCTCATCCCT
>NZ_KV792911.1:0-2006 GCF_001808335.1 Oligella sp. HMSC05A10
ATGTATGAGTGACAACTATCTTGACAAATACCGAAACATACTTACACTCCAGCGAATGGATTGCCGTAAAAGCCACTTATATTTAATCTTTGCAAGGTTCAAACTCAGAGAGTGACCAAAACCTATTTGGCGTATCCTCATCATCTGTTAATGCTCCTACAAATAATAATGTCGCCATTGACTTTAAGACCAAATTATCCTTAATGGTGAGCCAGTCAACGTAGATAGTAATTTGTTCAAATGTTGGATTAGTGACGGTATTAGATGTTGTGGCCATATACCACTTACCCTTTCTCGTGCTTCCATCACGTCTTGTCCAAATAATGGTCCTTAATCCATTACCAGCTGGTGTATCAGTCAAGCGCAAAGAGGATGGCTCTACGGTCAAACACATCGGAAACTTTAAGTTCAAAGCAGACTCATCTACCTTACGACCCGGTTGCATATCGTATCTACTAAGACCACTGCTCGCACAAGCAACAATCATAAACAAACAACTTAAAACAAACACCAATCGTATCATTGGAATAGAGCTAAGTATCTTATTTTTCATGAGCAGTCTCTGATGATTTATTGAACCTTAGACTCGAGACAATCTTACCCCCCATCACTCGACTAGTGGGTTGAAATGGATCATTAATATTTTCCTGCCCCCACCCCTCCTCTGAATAACAGAGCTCTATCTCCCTGAAGTTTTTCAATGTGATAAAAACAGTGTCCCCAAGCTGATAGTTCACTTCAAAATCAAATACCGACTGGTCTTTTAAGAGTTGCATAAAGTAATTGGCATTTTTTTTCTCTGAATCTTTATCTATATTTAAAAGCTTCTCAATTTCCTCAGTGCAAATTAGCAGTCCAACAATTCTTTCTTTGCCGTAGTTCTTAGCCCTTCTTTTATACACCCATTTACCAATCGAAATATCTTCCTTATCAAGTTCTTGCTTACAAGTACAAAAACGAATATTTTCCACAGCTAAACACATAATATTCAATTCCCTAGATAAATAACAAAAACATGCTATTTATAACAAGTAAAAAACAACCAAATAAAAAATACTCTACTTTTTTATTGCTAAAAATCACTTAAGAACACTCAATCCATGATCTTCTTGATCTGTTATTATGTAGTTGATTATTAAACTAATTTTTTAAAAGTTTTATTATGTGGCCGCGTTTCAATAGTAAAAAACCTACCCTCAACCGTGTGGACTCCCTATCTTCATTACGTGAATCTGCGGGCGATCTCAGTTTTTTAGAAAAAAACAATACACATATTAGAGTTTGGGTGCCAAGTCTTGTCGGGGAGGCGATAAAAGATACTGCTTCCTATCAAGGAGAGACGATGGCTTTCTACCTAAGAAACATTCTTTTCCGCCATTGTTACGGTCAGTACATTCTCAATCAGAAAGAACAGGAAGACCTACGTTTAAAACAATATACAGAGCCCATCTTAGCCAAGTACCACGAGTACATACCAATCAAAGATCCTGTTTATTGGGTACCTCAGCTTGGAAAAAACATATTCCCTATCAAATTAGCACTACCATCAAAGACTAAAAGAGATCTTCAGAAACTAGCAGATCACCACTCAATCAATTTATCCCAATACCTCAGAGAAACGATTATTTCACATGTATTTGGCCATGGCATGGTACCCAGTCGTCGCTACAACGACCTAGAAGAACAAGAAATAAATACGGCTGATGCGTGGGTTGAAGACGACGACTTTGAATTGCTTGAACGAGCTCCCATCTATCACAATGGAAAATCATTTTATTTTGAAGAAGAATAAATAGAGTATTTTTATGCCGAGCCTTAAAGCCTTGGTACTATTTTTAATTAAGCAATACGGATTAAAATCAGCATGACAAAATCAAAATACCACTTTTATAACAAGCAAACAAAAACATACTATTTATACAGTATGACTTTCTTATGCTTTGTTTTTTATTAATTTTCAATATAAACAAAAGGAGACTTTTGCATAAAAGCAGTTAAATACCGGA
>NZ_KV792912.1:0-984 GCF_001808335.1 Oligella sp. HMSC05A10
ACTGCCAACTGCTATTAAAAATGGGGTGATTACCCCGGCACTTCTTCGTCTTCGGTGGTTTTGCTTTGGACTGAATTTTTATCCGCGAGAGTAGGGGCTTCAGAGCTTGTTTGCTCAGTTGGCCGTTTGTCCGTATCTTCTGTTACTTCCTCATTTAAAACTTGGCTGGATTCATCAGTGCTTTTTTGTTGGTTGTAAGATTGAACGTTTTCATTTGTTTTACTGCTACTTAAAGTGAAATGTTTCCGACAGAAAACGCCCACTGTATTAGCTGCTATCTCTACTCCTTCTTCTATTTTTAAGTAAGCAGCAATATCCTTATAACTCATTCCGTTGTTGAATAAATATTCAATTTCGGTTTTATAAGGTAATAAACGATTACGGCCAGTAGTTTTATTTTGGCGGCGTGAGTTTATAAAAGAGTTTAATTTATCTGTTTTCATAATTTTAATCAATAAAAGTTAATTAAAAGCAATCAGAGCATTAAAGCTAATATAGCATATTTAAATTAATATTAAATTGTTATTGTTAATAAAAGTTATTTAATGGTGGGTTAATAAGTTAGTTAAGGTGATTAAAATAATTTATTTAAAACTGTATAAACTAATTAAAACTATCTATTATGGAAAAGGTATTTATAGGAATCTATAATTAACAAAGATTAATTATAAAAACATGACTAACTAATAATAAATGATATAAAAACATAAAAATCAATTAAATAGAAAAAATCATTTTTAAACAACAACCAAAATCATCCCAATCTGATAAGAAATTACTGCGATTAGCTTAAAAAATCGGCAGTATCAAGAGGGAGGTTGTGTGTGTAATGGCTAGATGCAGGATAGGCTGTCGCCGTTAAAAGTGGACACTTTTAAAAGATGAAACGGTTGCCGTTTCAAGTTCCAAGCATCTGCTTGGAAACGCCACTTTTGGCTATTTTCTCTATCTGTAGTCCCCCCATTTTTAGTAGCAATTTTAGGT
>NZ_KV792913.1:0-8542 GCF_001808335.1 Oligella sp. HMSC05A10
TACGCTTCGCTATCCGTGAGGGTGGTCGTACCGTAGGTGCCGGCGTTGTTGCTAAAATCGAGAAGTAATTCGCATTGATGCGACTTAACTAATTCATTTGAATTAGTAAACGGTAGCACTCGACTTGCTTTAGTTGTTGGGTGCTACTGAATTTTTTATGTTCTTTATATTGTTCTTTTAGGATTAACTTTCATGAAAAGCCAAAGAATTCGTATTCGCTTAAAAGCCTTTGACTATAAATTAATCGATCAGTCTGCTGCTGAAATCGTTGAAACAGCTAAGCGTACCGGTGCTGTGGTACGTGGTCCAGTACCTCTACCTACTCGCTTCAAAAAGTTTGATATTTTACGTTCTCCACACGTTAACAAAAAATCACGTGACCAGTTCGAGATTCGTACGCATCAACGTTTGATGGATATTGTTGATCCTACTGACAAAACAGTTGACGCACTAATGCGTTTAGACTTACCTGCAGGTGTGGATGTAGAGATCGCCCTACAGTAATTACTGTTTTTGTCTGACGACAAAATTTAAAGCCAACTATCTAAAGCATTGATGCTACGGATAGTTGGCTTTTTGTTTGCCAAGCGAAGTTGGCATAGACCTCAGTTGATTTGGGAAACGAAGCGCTTAAGACGGCAAGCTTCAATACGCCATTAAACAATGTAGCCATCGAATGGCTAGAGACTACATTTTGCCCTTATCCAACGGCGGCAATTTTAGAAAAAGATGGTGATGAATTACTCAGCAACCGCTTCTAATGAAATCGTGATAGTCACTTCATCACTAACTGCGGGTGCATGTAGATCGACACCAAAGTCACTACGTAAAATCTTGGTTGTGGCATTCGCACCGATGGCATCTTTTTCCAACATCGGGTGAGTGGTATTTAAGAAGTGAGTGACCTCGAGTACCACTGGCTTAGTAATGCCTTTAATGGTCAAATCGCCCTCAATGGTTTTAGGCGCATCACCTTCAAAATTCACTTTGGTCGACTTAAAGCTTGCGGTCGGGAATTTAGCAGTATCAAAGATGTCTTCAGCTTGGATATGCTTATCAAACTCTTTGAATCCCGTGCTGATTGCTGTCATATCCAGCTTAATATCGACTTCTGCGGTTTTGGCTTCTTTGTCATAGACAACAGTACCGCTTGTGTTATCTAAACGTAATTGCTGAGTAGATAAGCCTAAGTGACTGTATGAAAAACTTGGGAAGGTATGGGCAGGGTCAATCTGATAAGTTTGCGCTGCTGCAAAAGCTTGACCGGCAAAAAGTGCGGAAACTAAAGATGTAGCAAGTAATTTTTTCATAAAACTTCTCCAATAATTAAGTGAATTGTTATCTGCATAACTATAAGCTAGCTCATTAACAAACAAAGCATAAAATGATTTGCTAACAATCGTCTGAGTCTAGCAAAAACTCGAAAACAGAGTTTTTTATAGAGGCATTGTGTCGATACCTAAGTTAATCTTAATACGTATCATTGTATACAGCATTTAAAGGTTAATAAATGATTAATATCGATATATACTATTCCTAGCAAAGAAATAATTAAAAGAATGAGCGATGGACAAGTTATTAGCGATGAAGGTTTTCCAACGAGTGGCCGTTGAAAAGGGCTTTGCGGCTGCAGGTCGTGCTTTAGATATGTCACCGCCTGTGGTGACGCGTTTAATTGCTGAATTGGAGGCTGAGTTAGGGGTTCGACTTTTTCATCGAACTACCCGACGAGTGGCATTATCAGAGGCTGGAGAACTGTATTTAGAACGAGTCTGTAAAATTTTGGAAGATGTGGAGCAAGCAAGTGAATTAGTGAGTGGCCATAGTGCTCAGCTTTCTGGGGTCTTGAGGATATCCTCTGATGCCGCCTTAGCTAGTAACGTTATCGCTCCTTCGGTCTCCGGCTTTAGGGACCTATACCCTGGCATCACACTGGATGTTACGGTCAGAAGTTTACGAACTTTACCCATCGAGGATTACGATATTACCCTGTTTAGTTCGACGCGAGGGACGGACCTTGCTGTGGTTGCCCGTAGAATTTTGCAGTCGGAGGCGATTCTAGTTGCTTCAACGAAGTATATTGAGCGTCGTGGTATGCCTAAGACACCAGAGGAGTTAGCAGGCCATGATTGTATTTACACTCGACCTGATAGTGATCCAATCAGAGGTTGGACTCTATGGAAGACGGGTGATGCTAAAAAGGTTATTGAAGTTGAAATAACGCCAATTTTGATGGCAAATCATACAGATACCTTACTTAAGGCAACCGTGGACGGTTTAGGGATTGCCTCTATGGCTCGTAACATCGTACAACCTTATCTAGCCAGTGGCGAGATGGTTCGTGTGCTGGAGCCTTGGGTTACTGCTGAATTAGTGATGTATGCAGGTCTACCTAGTCGTCAATTTATTCCTCAGCGAGTGCAAGTGTACCTGGATTATCTAATTGAGTATACGCGAGAACAGTTAAAAATCTAATAAATTAATGTGCCGGTTTGCGGGCTGAATCAGTAAAATAACGTATTGAAATGATCGTTAATTACAGACATAGTGGTTCTTCAACGGTGTACTATTATTGTTAGTTTGAAGTTAACTAGCATAATTTCTATAAAATTTTGGAGGGGTTTATGAGCTTTACTCGTCGTGATATTTTAAAAGTAGTAGGTGCCGCAGGTTTAGTCAGCATTAGTCCAAATTTAGCTTTTGCCCAGGTTGAAGGCATTGAAAAAAAATCCCTTACTATCGCAGTGGGTGGCCAGGCGTTAGTGTACTATTTACCACTTTCGATTGCCGATCTTAAGGGCTTCTTTAAGGATGAAGGTCTGGACGTAAAGATTGTTGACTTTGCCGGTGGTTCTAAAGCGTTACAAGCGGTGGTGGGCGGTAGTGCTGATGTTTGCTCGGGGGCTTTTGAACATACAATCAGCCTGCAGAATCGTCGTCAAAACTATAGTGCTTTTGTGATGCAGGGACGTGCGCCGATGATTACCTTGGGTGTCTCAACTAAAAATATGCCTGACTACAAAGAGCCTGCCGATCTTAAGGGTAAAAAGATTGGTGTGACTGCGCCAGGTTCGTCAACCAATATGTTACTTAACTTCTTTTTAGCCAAACACGGTTTGAGTGTCAGTGATGTATCTATTATAGGTGTCGGTGCTGGAACCGGTGCTGTTAATGCTATGCGCTCCGGTCAGGTTGATGCGATTAGCAATGTAGACCCAGTGATTTCTACACTGGAGCACGAGGGCCTATTGAATCCTATTGTTGATACAAGAAAGTTAGAAGACTCACAAGCAATCTTTGGCGGTCCAATGCCTTCTAGTTGTTTGTATGCATCCCACAAGTTTATCGAGGACAATCCAAACACGTGTCAAGCTTTGGCAAATGCCATTGTTAAGGCGGATAAATGGATCCAAGCAGCTAGTCTTGAAGACATTATAAAGACGGTACCTGAGCAGTATCTCTTAGGCAATCCAGACGTTTATCGCCGAGCCTTAGAAGCTAGCCTTGAAGCGCTTTCTCCAGATGGTATTATCGACCCCGATGGTCCGCAGACGGCCTTAAATGCGCTTGATGCATATAACGAAGAGATTAAAGCTGAAAAAATCGATTTATCCAAAGTCTGGAATGATCGTTTTGTTAAAAAGACATCGTCATAATCAAGGGATAGGAATAAGTTGATGTCTCAAGCAGTTTTAGAGTTAAACAATATCACGTGCACCTTTGTCTCCAATGACAAAGGTGGCGTGCCTTATACCGCCGTTAGGGATGCGACCTTACATGTCCAAGACGGTGAGTTCGTCTCTGTCGTCGGTCCCACGGGCTGTGGAAAATCGACCTTGCTTAATGTTGCCGCCGGCTTATTGAAACCGACAACAGGCGATGTGATGGTGTATGGCAATCCTTTAGATGGTATCAATAAGCGTGCTGGTTACATGTTTCAGGGCGAGTCTTTATTCCCTTGGCGCACAGCGTTGGCAAATGTTACCGCTGGCTTGGAGTTTGCCGGTATTAGCAAGCAGGCTGCCGAACAACAAGCGGTAGAGTGGCTAGCGCGAGTGGGTTTAGAGCATCACAAGGATAAATACCCGCATCAAATGTCAGGCGGCATGCGTAAGCGAGTGATGTTGGCTCAGACGCTAATTCGTAATCCGGATATTATTCTGATGGATGAACCATTTTCTGCGTTGGATATTCAGACCAGACAACAAATGGAAAATGAAGTTCTGGATATCTGGATGTCGCAACGTAAAGCCGTGTTATTTATCACGCATGACTTGGATGAAGCCATCGCCATGAGCGATCGGGTTGTGATTCTGGCAGCTGGACCGGCGACGCGAATCATCGGGGAGTTTGTGATCGATTTGGAGCGCCCTCGTGATGTGGCTGAAATGCGCAATCACCCTCGTTTTGTGGAATTGCACAATGCAATTTGGGATGTTTTGCGTGAAGAGGTGCTCAAGGGGTATCAACAACAAAAAGAAAAGGCTTAATCAATGAAAAAGTTACTCACACCTGGCAGGCATAATTACCGGATTTGGCAGATTGGGATCCTCATCGTCTTATTTTTGATATGGCATTTTGTTTCCAGAGACGATCAATTGGCTTTCTTTTTCGGTGAGCCTTTGGGCGTTTTTCAGGTGCTCTGGAAGTGGTTTGTGGTCGATGGCAATATTTATAAGCATTTAGGCATTACCTTAAGTGAAACCTTATTAGCGTTTGTGATCGGAACCATTGCCGGTATGCTAATGGGCTTGTGGATGGGTTTATCCAAAACCGCCAGTCTTATTTTTGAGCCCTACCTAACTGCTTTGAACTCGATGCCGCGCGTGATTTTAGCACCGATTTTTGCTATGTGGTTCGGTTTAGGTATCTGGTCTAAAGTGGCCTTGGCTTTTACCTTGGTGTTCTTTATCGTGTTTTTCAACGTCTACCAAGGCATTCGCGAAGTGAGTCCGACCTTGTTGGATAATGCCCGTATGCTAGGCGCTAATCGCAAGCAGCTATTACGTTATGTGTATTTGCCTTCCGCGACCAGTTGGGTTTTTTCAAGCTTACATGCGTCAGTCGGCTTAGCCTTTGTTGGTGCCGTTGTGGGTGAGTATTTGGGTTCAGCCAGTGGTGTGGGTTATTTGATTTTACAAGCCGAAG
The DNA here is from genome assembly GCF_001808335.1 of Oligella sp. HMSC05A10. Classification (NCBI taxonomy): domain Bacteria; kingdom Pseudomonadati; phylum Pseudomonadota; class Betaproteobacteria; order Burkholderiales; family Alcaligenaceae; genus Oligella; species Oligella sp. HMSC05A10. The sequence goes on from NZ_KV792913.1 coordinate 5,149, forward strand.
GCTCATTTGATGTGAATACGGTGTATGCCGGCATCATTACCTTGACCATATGTGCTTTATTACTCGATGCCTTAGTAGGTGTTGTTGAGCGCTATTTCCAAACTTGGAAACCAGGCTCGAAATCGGATACGCAACAGGCTTAAGATATCAGCAGTATTTTTAGAGGATTTTATGATTATTCATATGGTGTTATTTAAATTCGAAGACACGTTACCGGCGGACTTTGATGCAACCGTGGCTTATCACTGTGAGCAGATTAGGCAGCATTGTGAAGGCGTGATTCTGTTTGATTTGAAAAAGAATTTCTCTGACCGATCCCGTGGTTTTAATTATGCGCTTTCTAGTATTTTTGCTGATATGGAAAGTTTAGATAACTATCAACCCCATCCTGTACATCAAGCCTTTAAAAACTATTTGGATAGTTTTAGGGGCGAACGTGTCGTCTATGATGGTCAGCTAGCTGAGGATTGCGTGGTAAAAAGTCTGTAAGTTAGCACTTTAATGTAGTTGTAGCCCTGAGTTTTTGTTGTATAGCATACGAGCCAGAACTCAGGGCTTTTTAAGTCGTAAGGATTCCCTAGCGTCACCCTGAGTTTTTGTTGTTGGCACCATAGAAGTTAAAGGACGTGATTAATACATGCTGTCAAAGCTAAGTGGCTTTTCGGAGCGCACGCCTCAAACGTACTTTTTGTTTGTTTATGCTCTCTGCGCGATTCCACTTTTTTTATCCGAGGCAATGTCGTAGAGCATATCGAGCAGACGAGTCATATCGGCTTTTATCTTGGTCTTGCGGTTTGGTGCGTTGCTTTGGCGATGATTCTTTGGTATTACTTTCTGCCGGACCTCTCTGTTATTCAACTAAAGAAGCATGGTAAGGTTATGACAGCAGAGATAATTGGCGATAGCCATCATGCTTTTTCAGGTTTAGCACCAACGGCTATGGAGACTGGACAGACATATAGTGAGGCTCACGTCCGCACAAACAAGCCGTATGGCTATTTGCATGTTCAGTTCAACAATCTCTCCGGAACCCTAGTGACGCATACTTTTTCAATGTCGGTAAACTACTCATCTTTCTCAAATCTAGCGCAAGTGATTGAAGAACAAAATCAAGATTTACAAATCGAGCGTCGTGTGGACCGAGCGATAATGCCGGTCTGGTTAAATCCTAAAGTTAAGTCACCGGCTTTTGCGCTGGCTAATGAATCCGGTAGGGTCACTAGCAAACATGTCATGTTGGGTTTATGTTTGCTTATCATCACTTTGTTACAGATGAGTATCCCTTTATTGTATGTTGCCCAAACGACGCAACACCTTAGTGATGATGTATTGACCTTGTTTAATACACCAACCGTTTGGCATTGGGCGCCAATATGCAATAATGTCATTTTATGGATGTTTCATAGTCATGGCGCAGTCGATAAAGCCTCAAATGGTGTCGCGGCTGATGTGATGAAACTAGCAGGGGTGAAAGGAGTGACTGAATCAATCACTTGGAAAGCTACCAGTTATGGTGATGATGTGACTTACTATCGTTTTGATGTTTCTTATGAAAACAGCGCAGCTCATTTGCACGAGCTTAGTTTTAAATCGACGGTTAGCGATTCTAAAGAAAAAGAGTTAGCGAGGATGCTGCAACAACGGCCGATTTTTTATTTAGAAAATAATCCTGAGAAAATTTATTTCTTAGATTCCTATCACGGTAAATTTTTGTAGTTTATCGAGATACAGGCATGAGTTGCTGAGCGCTGGATAATACCTATGTCCGAAGAAAGTAAAGTATATATGACACGCAGACCACGAGTCGATTTTCTGCTCATCTATATTTTGTGTGCTATACCGCTTTTATTTACTCGCAGCTCCATTGCTGAACATTTGGAACGGACTAGCCATATCGGTTTCTACATTGGTTTAGCGGTTTGGTTGCTCGCTTTTTTGATGATAATTAAGTATTATTTCCTTCCGGATTATGCCATTATTCAACTTAAAAAGGAGGGCAAGGTAGTTAGCGCAGAGATAATTGGTGATTCTCACTCTGTTTTTTCAGCTTTGCCATCGTTGTCTTCGCAAGAAAAGGCATTAGATGATGAGGATCCGTTTCCTAAGGAATACGCAGAACGTCAGCTTAAGGTACAGTTCACTAATGTATCCGGCACGCTCATCACACATGTTTTCTCCATGCCGCTGGATGGTGTATCGTCTTCTAGCCTTCAGCAAATCATTGAAACGCAAAACCAAGATTTAGCAATTGATTATGCGGGTGATGCCCATGCCTATCTGCCAGTGTGGCTCAATCCAAAGGCAATGACACCTGTTTTTGCACTTGCCAATGAGCATGGTCGGCTTACTCGTAGGCATATTAACTTAGGTCTATGTTTGATGATTATCACCTTGCTACAGATGAGCTTGCCATTGCTTTATGTGGCTCAAAGCACGCAACACCTAAGTAATGATGTATTTACCTTGTTTAATACAGTCACTGTTTGGCATTGGGTACCAATAGCTAATATCGTCATTTTATGGATGTTTCATAGCCATGACTCTGTTGAAACAGGGCCTAATGGTGTTTCAGTTGATGTCATTAAGCTCTCTGGACTTAAAAGTACAACTGAATCCATTACTTGGAAAAAAACACATTATAGTGGTGATGATCCTGTATATCGTATTGATGTTAGGTATAAAGATAGTGCAGGTCAAATGAATAGCTTGCACTTTACGGAGCCCATTTCTGCTATTCAAAAGCGAAGGCTTGATGCTATGTCAGCACATCGTCCAATACTTTATCTGAAGCATCAAAAGGATAAGATTATTTTTGTCGATCGTGAGGATGGACAGTTTCTGTGAGCCGTGATGGCGAAGAGCAAATCATAACGCCCATATCGTGGCTATCGATATGGGCGTCGTGAGTGTGTTTAAATCACTATAAGGCAGCGGTCACTTGAATCTCAACATTGACCGTGGGGCGTGCTAGCTTAGCTTCGACGGTAGCACGGGTAGGAATGCCATTAGGGTCTAACCATTCGCCCCAGATACTGTTCATGGTGCTAAAGTCATGATCAATATCGCTTAACCAGATTTGTGCGCTGATAAGACGGCTTTTATCCGTACCGGCTTCCTTAAGGAGGGCATCAATTTGCTCCAGTACACTATGGGTTTGAGTGGCAATGTCCTTGCCCTCAGCTTCGGGCGTGGGAACAATGCCGGATAAATAAACCGTGCCATTATGAATAACAGTTTTAGACATTAAGGGACCGCTGTGTTTGCGTTCAATAGCTGACATAGATGTGTATCCTTTTAAACGAAGTTCAGATGGTTATTTTAACAAAGGCGATTTTTTATCGTGGCAGAAATTTGTGACAGCGAGACCTTTGCAATAACCCCTCAAACTTCCTAA
>NZ_KV792914.1:0-2221 GCF_001808335.1 Oligella sp. HMSC05A10
CCTTGACGTTTTGATTGGTCGCCTCACCCACGCCTACCGGCGCATCCATCAACTGCCCAAGTCCTTCGTAGGCACTCCACGCCGTATTGGCAACAGCCATCGCCTGGGTGCGGCGGTTACTGCTTTCACCGATGGATTCAACGGCATGTGCAACCTTACGCATAGCGTCCACTACCGGCACATTAACCGCCACCGTGAGCCCGCTTTGCTTATCGACTCGACGATAATGTTCGCTATAGGGTTGCTCGCCCGCTGTGATCTCAAGCGCTTGCCCCGTGATCCTATAACTTAACCGCCCACGGACTAAAATCAAAGCGTCCCGGGGTTTGCAATAAAGTGTGTGCGCTATAAGCATCAATGGCTTCACCCGGGTTATTTAGGTAATAAACCGTTTTAAAGTCAAAGTCCTTAATCCAGTAAATGCATCCGTCAGGATTACTATCCACCACATAAAGTTGATCACCAATAAACGAATAATCCTCAGGCAATCTACTATCTAGGAAACATCTGAAACTCATCCACTCATATTCCTCCCCATCATGCGGGTTAGTACGAGTAACGTACAGATTAGGAATTTTCTCTCGCAAACTAGGCAAAAGAGTTTTCTCCCAATTTTTATCTACATTTTTAATATGAAATCCAAACGAACGCCAATCAGAAAAAGAATCACAAATAAACTGGCGCTGATTAACGGGAACAACGCTCTCTGTCGTCCCCCACCCCCTACTACGAGCTAACCAAGACTTCTTGATTACCTCTGCTATATAAGGATTAGAATGACTTTCATAGCCATATCTTGCCCAAATCACCCTACCTTTTACCACAAAAAAACCGTCATGTGACAACCTATCCTTAGGTAAATCTGGACGAGGAATGGCTCTTCTCCAACGGAAACCCACCATATAGTCAGAGCCATGCTCCTGAAAAACCGCAAAACTCAACGGTTGTAATTCTCGCAAAGGCTCAATTAACCACTCTTTACCGCCTTTTAACAAGACATTTGTATCTGAATCATCAAGCCAATCTTTTTCAATTAAGTATGTTCGCTCCTTTTCCCCAAAGTCTTCATACTTATCAATAATATAATCAAATTTTTGTTTTGCTTCTTCAAAAGTAAAGACATGTGCCGTCATAAGCTATTTCCTTAAATTAATAGTTTTAATATAATCATTTACTCTTTTCTCAATATCCCTTTGCACATCGAACAAATACTCTTTGTATTCTGGATGAACCGCCTCATCCTTCCATGTTTTCCATCCACCATTCACAAACTCTACTTTACACCCTTTCGAGCAGTTCGCTGACTTCACCATCGGTTGTAAGTTTTCTGGAGCATTCATTAATTCATCCTGAATTTTTTTCGGTAAAGCTTTAAAACCCTCTACTTCTTCCATTATGTAGTTTCTCGGTAAAATATGATCCACCGTTACCTTAGCATTTGCTGGGATCTCTTCAAAGGCATTGGTCACGGGATTAATCCAATGCGCCTTACCGTCAGGGAACCAACTAGGCGATAAATTGTAGCCATTAAGTCTTACCAACTCATTCGCTTGCTCAATAGCCCGCGTCATCTCCCCTACATGACGAGCCTCTTTGGCGGCCTCATAACTCTTTTCTGCTTTATGCAGGGCTTTTAAGGCATCACCCGCTAAAGGAATCACGCCCAGTGAGGCAAAGACATAATCTCCAATGGTCTCTGCTTCAACAAAGCCTTTGATATCCCCAATCACCGGCGTAAAGTCTGCCGTTATCGGAAGGAAGATCGTTTCCATCAAACCCGGTTCATAGGTGGCAATGCTGTTAGCTGCCACATAATACGCTGAGGGGATGGTCTTATCCGTTTGGTATAAAGCCTTACGAATCGCTTCTTGCTGTTCCGGCGTCACGCCACGAGCCGCCAATTCAGGAATACTCTCTCCCGGGATCGCTTGCGTAATCGCTCCCTCCCAGAGCAAGCGGAAGGTCAGATCCTCCGCAGGAGACAATGCTTCTTCATCAAGCATTTTCTGGATAAGTCGTAAGACTTCTTGATCGTTTTCACGTGACTTCGTCAGTAAGTCTGCTTGTTGTTGACAAGCACTCGCACTACCGCCACCACAATCAATGATCGCTTGCACCAAGTCTTTTCTGTCTGAACGGCTTAAGGCATTATTATCCACCGCCGTCCCCGCTGACTCCGCGCCTTGCGCAATACTCGAGTCCGTGCCGGTGGTAGCACCCA
>NZ_KV792915.1:0-4526 GCF_001808335.1 Oligella sp. HMSC05A10
AAATCAAGTTACACAAAATACCTTACACCCTCCACTAAACCCTTATACCTGACCATTGATGAGTAAATAGCTTAATTGACGGTCGATGAGTTTTAGTTTGATATTATTTAGATGAAATTAGCATCAATAGAAGTCGCTTTGAAAGAGCTAAAATTAGCGAACTATAATGACCAGCACTTTTTGCTCAGCTTATGCCGCTAACGCTTCTCTGATTTCATCTCTTTACTCATGGTCAAATTTTCTTCATCATATCAAATAAGACCTGAGTAGGTTTTTACTGGGTCAATACACGAGATGCCAATACTTATCCACCTCCTAATCAATACCTTAAAAACTCCCGCTGCCACCGATTTGATTAACCGGCACTGGGCTGATGAGGTTAATCTCTGCTTGATGTAGACGGTCTAATATTTCAAATAGAAGTTCACTGCGGATTTTACCTACAATGCGCGCGCTGGGCACATAGCAGGTGGCAGTCAGCATAAGTCCACTAGTATCAATTGCATCAAGGCGCACATAGGGTTCATTATCTTCAAGCACTGCCTCATGTTCTGCCATCACAGCAAGCACCATATCGGCCACAATCCGTGGATTTGTATTGATGGGTAAAGGGAGTTTGATTTGTATGCGACCTCCGCTATTGTCTAGCGTCATATTGCGTACAGCCTTGGTAATAAATTCAGAGTTTGGCACGATCAGCGTAGAGCGGTCAAATAATTGAATTTCAGTGGCACGAATATTAATACGTTTAATATCACCATCATTATTACCTACAACCACCCAGTCACCGACTTTCACTGGTCTTTCTGTTAGTAAAATAAGACCGGAAATAAAGTTTTGCACGATAGATTGCAAACCGAAACCGATGCCGACGGAGAGGGCACTGGCAACCCACGTAATTTTATCAAAGCTTAGTCCCAGGGCACCGAGGATTAAGGCAATGACCAGGACACCACCGAGGTAGCCCGACATGGTTGAAATACTGGATTGCACCCCTTTTTCAAGTTTAGTATTAGGGAAATATTTTTTCTCTAGCCACGTTTTGAAAATCTTTATTAACCAAAAGCCAATAATAAAGATAAAAATGGCACTGATAATACCGCTGGTACTCAAGGCAAAGTTATGTTCAGCCATTAAGCGATTGAGCATCGCCGAGAAATTCGAAAATTCAGTAATATTTGTGCCGAAGGGCAATAATAGGATTCGGATTAATGCATAAATCAATAAAACCTTGGTGATGGCAGATAGCACCACGATAAATTGATTAATGAGGTCATCGCTGATTGCATACGCCCTAATTAAGTAGTTGCCAAGTAGCGCTTTATTACCAAGCAGGGCATGATACAGGTCATCCGCTAATTTCCACGCAATATAAAAGGCAGAAGTGACCAAGACGGTCCACACCAATTGATTCACAATAAATGAGGCCATACTGACATAGCCTGTTAAGGTGATAATTATCGCCACCAAGGAAAGTAGCCAGGCAATCGATGTCAGTGACACAAACCAAAACGGATACTTAGGATTTGTTTCTTCCTCTGCTGGAGTCGTGTCTTCAGTAGGCTCACCTTCTGCAGCGGCTCTTGAGTCCACGAGCTTTTTGTTTAAAGGTTTTCCACCCCGCGATAAGCGAGTAAAAAAGCTGAAGCTTAATAAACACGTCAAAAAGGTAGCCAGTGTATTAACGCTTAGCTCAGTGGTAAAACTCGTGCCGATGTAGTTGCCGCTTATGGTTACGATTTGGTAGCTCAGTGTTAATAAGGCTAATAATGTCGGATAGGGGCTTAAGGCACGTGCCTCATCACCGCTTAAATTAGTCAAGCGCCAGGTATCATGCTTAAGACAAAGCATCGCTTCGCCCATACCGTAAATAAAGGAGGCGAGTAGCATGGCATAAAATATTTGCTGTAAATAGCGTTTAAGTTCAGGATTTAAAATATCATTCCAATTCAATCCCAAGTAAACTAATAAGCACACAAGTCCCATCAATAAGACCCTTAGCAGGAGTTTAGCGAGCGCATAAAAGGAGCGGCGAGCTCTGCCGTTAGGAATAATAGTGATAAGCGCGTAATTCAGCGATTGATTGACATATCGATTAATAAAAACAAAGGCAAAGATACTGAGTAAAATTCCTGTCACTAGTGGCCAACGATTTTCTTTGTTAATGGCTTCTGTGGCAAGAGCGCTTAAGTCATTTTTAAACGCTTGAATACGTGCGGCATCTGTAGACATTGCGAGCGTCCAGTTACGCCAAAAGCTCGGGTTTAACATGCTACGCACTTTTAAAGAAAGTTCGGCTTTGAAGCGCTGACGTCGTTCATTGATAAGTAGCTTTCTTTTTTCTTCCGCCGCACTGATAATTAAAATTAAATGTTTGCGTTGTGCGTCTAATTTGTCATGTTCAGATTGCAGTGCACTGCGTTGCTCATCAATAAATGCAGCTTCGGGACCGGCATTTGATTTGGTGGCTTCGGTGCTTGTGGCTTCGGTCGAATCTGGCGCCTCTGTTTTAGCTGCGCCTGCGGGTGTATTGATGCGATTTAATTTGTCATTTAAATCGACCACTTGCTGCGTTACTTGGTTTAGGAGGCTCTGAGCATTTTGCTGAATTTTACTGAGCTTTGTGGTGAGCTGTTGTAAGTCGGCATTGTCTTTGCTGCTTACAGGTATCTCATCTAACTGCGCCTGTAATTGTTCAACGGTGATGGCGTCGGTATCAGCGACGCTTTGCGCTAAGGCGGTCAGCGGTAATAATAAACTAACTAATAAGGCGCAGATAAAAGCAAATAATGAGACACGCATAGAGTATAAAAAAGATAAGCGGAATAGCGTTTACAGCATGAGTTAACTGTAGCAAAAAATTGTGCTTAGGATAGTGAGGCTCTAACCCTTGCTTAAGGTAAAACAGCGAAACACTTGGTTTCGCTGTTTAAAAAGTAGTTAGTTTTGAGCCAGTGCCTTGTTTCTATTTCTGAAAGCGGCCATGATTAAAACGACTAAGCATGATAAAACACCGCCAACTAAAGCACCGATCACAGCCATTTGGGCGCGTTTAGGTGAACTGCGCTTTGGTGGGAGGGTAGGGCGCATTAAGTAGCTGAAGGCTTGAAACTCCGGCTCCTTATTTTGGAGTGCTTCGAGGGCTTCAATTCGGTATTGAAGCTGAAAGTACTCATCCGGATAGATGACCGGACTATTTTTTGCAACCTCTAGCAATGCACTTAAAATTTCTTCACCTTGCAAATAGAGCAGCTCAGGGTTGTTTAAATCAATTTGTAACATCACCTCGCTGTTGGCAATACCATTAAGTCCGGCTAAGCCGCCAGAAACGCTCTTAATACCGGCCTTTTGCGCAATTGAAAGCGCATTTGTATAGTGTTCAATATTGATTTGGCGCCTGGTGTTGGCTGCTCGCTCTAAAATCTCTTTGCCTTGTTTGGCTGCAGCAATTTTTGAGTTTAAGTCGTTATAAAAGTCATTGCGTATGGTTTTCGTGGCAACCTGGTTGATATTGTCTATATAACCGCTTAGTACCTCTTGAGCACTTTCCGGGGTATCACTGATAAAAGATAGGGTGTAGCTAGTCGCTAAGGACTTATTTTTTTCATCCGGTAGTTGCACCGAGAGATTTTGACTTAAACGATCTAGCACTACGTTTGGCTCGGCATCTTTTTGTAGTCGTTGAAAGAGGGCCGTCTTTGATAAATAGCTCTGCTTTTCATCATGGTCAGCAGCAGTGTATAAGAAGTTATTAAAGATATTGATTAAAAACTCATTGATATCAATATCCTCTTTGGGGTTATTAATGCTCTTCGGATTATTAATGTGTTGAATGGTACGCGCCTCGGTTACCAAACCCTCGGTATCAACAAGACGTGGTGCAACCACAGCAGCGCTTGAACGCCATTGCTCAGTCTGTAATAATGATAGACCATAGGCAGCAGCAAAGCCCAATACAGTAAACAATATAATTAAAAATTTGTGGGCCCATAAGGTACTTAACAAGTCCAAGAGATCAATCTCATCCTGCTCTGTGCCCATCTGGTATGGCTTGTGATTAGAAGCTTCTGACATGTGCTACGTCCTAAATTACAATTCCGTTTGTTGATTTGACATGTATTTTAATACATTAAGCTTGCTGTGAGGCTAATAAAATTACTAAGTGCTTTTTTAGTTTAACAAGAAAAAAGCGCATCACGATAAGGCGTAATGCGCTCCTTGGGCGAGGTAAATTTAGTGACGCTTAGCTAAATGACGGTAAACAATGCGACCTTTATCTAAATCATAAGGTGATAACTCAATTGATACCTCATCACCTGCCAAGATGCGGATATTGTGTCGGCGCATTTTGCCAGCACTGTAGGCGATTAATGGGTGGCCGTTATCCAAGGTGAAACGAAAACGGGAATCAGGCAGTACCTCAGTAACGGTACCTTTCATTTGGATTAAAGATTCTTTAGACATCGTGTTATTCTCCTTTGACTTCCTCCCTTCCCTAAAGGGATGGGATTCCTACAACTAGACGG
>NZ_KV792916.1:0-525 GCF_001808335.1 Oligella sp. HMSC05A10
TTAGGAAGTTTGAGGGGTTATTGCAAAGGTCTCCTACTAATTAAATTAGTAGCTGCTAATTAGTTGGTTTAACCAAGGAGAACAAGGAACATCTGCCATGAAAAATTTAACTATTGATGAATTTAAAGAATTAATTACTCAAAATACGTGGATTCATGAAATGAGTATCGATTCTAACGAGATTTTTGAGGGTATTGTTGAAGGTGGTGCAACGCATCGTGCCGGACCAGGGGAACAGAGACGAGCCATTAACTAGTGGCGTACTGGATCTAAGCGAGGTAGGGCGGTGGCGCTTTCGTGAGCGCTAAACTAAATCATCAATACTCTTCACGTTTGGACTATCGACCCAAGACGGTAAACGGCGATCTTGGGGTACGACGGCAGTTTCTGAATTCGAGTCGCTTTTAGTTTTAGTTGTGGGGTTTTGACGCTCTACTGTGGGCGTGATTTAGGCTCTGATTTTATATTTTTCAAAAATTCATCAACATTCCTGAACCTACCCCATTCTTAACACTGCCCGAAAGT
>NZ_KV792917.1:0-5165 GCF_001808335.1 Oligella sp. HMSC05A10
CAATCCGGGACTCTACCAACTGAGCTACGGTCACCACAGTAAAGAAATAAAATTATATCGATGACTACTTCTTTAATCAAGTTTTTTGTTGTTTTTTTACAAAAATATTCGTTAAGTATAATAAAAATCAATTTGATTAGTATCTCAACTATTATTTTGCAAACAGTCAAAATCTCAACATAATTTTGACTGTTGTACTTAGAAAAATGAAGATTGCTGTTACATGTGAATAGTATTTGCTGTAATTACGTTATGCATTAATTTTTGGTAAACGACCAAAAATAACATAATTATCCAAGTATTGCCAAATTGTGCCTACTTCATTAAATCCAGCATGTCGTAAGGCGGCTATATGAAAATCTACGGAGCAATCTTCTCCACTGGTTTGGCGTTTGGTTTTTTTTGATGTATAAAATGCGTCACGACGCTCTTTAAGGGATGCTAATTGTGTAATTTGGCTAGCTCTCATCCACCAAGTATCCCAATCATCTTCACCGTTTGTTACGGCTTCTTGTTCAATTTGTTTTCGTATGGATAGTGACAATGAATTTAGCGTTGGCCAACGACTATCAAAACGCATATGATCGCCATTCATAAAAATACCTCCGGGCATGAGTAGTTCGCCAACCACTCCATAGAATTCGGCTAGAGCACCAGGGGAGAGCCAATGCAAGGCAGTGGTAGAAACAAGCGCAGATGGTTTGCCAACCTTTAATGTATTTGCTGCTTCTATTACTTTGTCACGCCAGATTTCATTAGATAAGTCAGCTTCTATAATAATAGCTCTATCTGCATAGGGAGCTAATGATACTTTTGCCATTTCAAGTAACATCACATCAGCATCAATAGCAATGACTTTAGCCTCAGGAAATCGCTCTAATAATCGACAACTAAGTGAACCAGGTCCGCAAGCGGCATCAATGACGGTAAAATTATTTCCCAAAGTAGTGCCTAATATATCAAACATTATATTAAAACGTTCTTCTCTTTGTTTAATATAACCTTCTTGTTGACGATCCCAGCGAGCAAGTAGCTGAAGAATTTCATTATTAGATGGCATAAATTTTCCTTTAACTGTATAAAAATAAATTTAACTATTGCGCTGATTCCATCGCGCTAGTTTAACATCAAAATAGGGTGGAGCATTTTGCGCAATTTGTACAAATTGTCCTCTGACATTAAAAACTTTCTCTAAGAGACCTGATTCTGATAGTTTTTGAGGTGATCCTGTAAATACTAGATTTCCATGATGAAGTAATGATATTCGGTCACAAATAGCCATAGCATGGTTAAGATCATGAATTGTAATGATAATTCCTACGCCTTTTTCTCGGCTTAATCGATAAGCAAGATCAAGAACTTCGATCTGATAGCCAATATCCAAAAATGAAGTAGGCTCATCTAACAACAGTATTTTAGCTTCTTGTGCCAATGCAGCAGAAATCCATACTCTCTGGCGTTCACCGCCTGATAATTCACACAGATTTTTATTTGCAAAGTTAGCTAGACTAGTACTTTCTAATGCCCATGCAATGGTCTCTTCATCTTTGAGGCTGTAGCGTCGAAATAGCCCTACATGAGCAAAACGCCCTTGTCTAACCAATTGCTGTACGGTCATTTCATCTGGTGCTATCGGTTGCTGAGGTAAAAAGGCAAGGTGGCGAGCTATTTCCCGACGCGACATGCTTTTTATCGTTTTTTCATTTAGTATCACACTTCCTTCAGTAGGTAAAAGCAATCCTGCCATAGCTTGTAAAGCAGTACTTTTACCAGAACCGTTTGGACCGATAAGCACATGTATTTCTCCGGGATTTAGCTCAAAATCAAATTGATTAAGTGCCTTGTGTAAACCATAGGAGACTGATAATTGTTTGCAAGAAAGTAACATGGTATCCTCAAATCGTACGGCGTAATAATGTAATTAATAAAGGTACACCGCACAGTGCTGTGACAACCCCGATAGGAATTTCAAAATCCTGCCCGACCATACGTCCGATTAAATCACTAAAGGTGACAATAATAATTCCCGATACAATACTTAGTGGCAAAACTAAAGATAAATGACGACCAGCAATAAAACGTGCTAAATGAGGCGCAATTAGACCTACAAAAATGATTGGTCCTACTACACCTACGGCACTAGCAGCAAGACTACAAGCGAGTATTAATGCAAATGAAAAATGCCGTTTATAGGATAAACCAAAAGATTGTGCTACTGTTGTTTCAAAGTGTAGTAGATTTAGTGGGCGAGACAATAGAGGTAAACTAAGTAACCCAAATACTGTAAAAGGTAATAAAAATAAAACATGTTGCCAACTACGAGCATAAAGTGATCCCGATAGCCATTCGAGTACAACCTCAATCCGATGAGATCCCCAGCCAACCATCAATCCTAGCGCTATAGCATGAAGAATTGCTCCTATCGCAATACCACAAAGAGTAATTCGTAGAGGTCCCAATTCGCGTTGCAAAGCAAAAAAATAAATAATTACACCGGCTATTAGACCACCAATCATCCCTATTCCTGGTAGCCAAGCAATAGGCATTACCGGTTGAGATTCACTTACATTACCAGTGTAAACAGTAAATAATAGAAAAATAGTAATAGCTAGCGTAGCTCCTTGTGATATTCCCATAATTGATGGGTCAGCTAATAGATTTCTAGTGATAGTTTGTAAAATAAAACCTGCTATGGACAAATGCACACCTGCTAGCATACCTGTAATAATTCGTGGTAATCGAATATCCATAATAATTGACTGAGCAGTGCTAGAGCCTTGACCTGTAAAAGTCGCTAATATATCGCTTATGGGGATATCTACAACACCCAAAAATATCGCCAAAAAAATTGAAACAAGTGCTAAAACGGCCCAACCAACAATCAGTTTCCAAGATGTATATTGAGGTATGATATGTTCTTTAGTGCTTAGCATAGACTTAATTTCTTTGATCCTTTATTCAAAGAAAAGTTTGGCTTTTGTATCAAATAAATAAATACTGGCCCACCAATTAATGCCATGATGATACTGATAGGTAATTCTTGGGGGGCAGCAATAGAGCGTGCAATAATATCTGCTATTGTTGCTATTAAACCGCCCAAACTGGCTGCTAATATCACACTCCAACAGGGATTATCAGGTTGCAATAAGCGGACAATATGCGGTGTTGCTAGTCCAACAAAAGCAACTGGACCTGCAACTGGGACAACACCTGCAACTAAAATAACGGCTAAAACTAGAAAAATAGACTTCCAGAGATTGAGACGTAGTCCCATACTGCTAGCTGCCTCATCACTCAATACCATTAAGCTAAAAATACGTCGAGTCAACAATGCCCCACCAATGCCAATAGTCACCCAAGGTAACATGTAGGCTAGTTGTAACCAAGTTCGCCCTTGAAAACCTCCCGTTAACCAAAATAATAATGAAGAAGCTTGTGGACCAATTGAGATGAGTAAATAGGTAGTTATCGCATTGAAAAATAATGAGATACTAATGCCTGCTAATGCTAAATGTAAAGGACGCTTTAAATTACCACGAGTAATCCAAAAGACCATCAATGCGGCAGTAAGTCCTCCTAGAAGACCAATGAAAGAGTAAGAGCCAGATGATATTTTTGGAAAAAAGATATAGCAGGATACAATCGCTGCGACGGCTCCAGAAGTTACGCCAGTCAATCCTGGTCCTGCTAATGGGTTGCGAGTCAATGTTTGCAATAAATACCCAGAGACTGCTAGACTGGCTCCTCCCATAAAAGCACAAATGCTCCGAGGCAAACGTAGCGTCCAAACAAAAATAGAATCAATTTTATTATCAGGAGAGAAAAGAGCGTTAATCATAGTATCCCATGTGAGTGGCCGTGCTCCAATCATTAACCCAATAAATATGACAGCAACGGCCGTACAGATAGAAGCTATTCCTATCACCATTGATCGTGATGTACGCATATTGATTGGAACAAAAGTTATTTATGAAGTTCTACAGGAATCATTTTTAGAGCTTCTGCTTTTACATCAATTTTAGGGAATATCTCTGGATAAAGATAATGGGCAGACTCTTTTAGCAATATTTCACGCGCAATTGGACCATTAGCTTCAGACCATTCATCCCCGGCATAAATTACACGCCCATTTTTTACTGCTGATAGTTGTTTCCAAATAGGATTATCCTCATGTGTTCGAACAGTATTACCCTTGTCATCTACTAGCCATTCTAATACTATGATAATGTCTGGATTCTTTTCTAATAAAGTCTCTAAACTGATATTTGAGGTGAAGCGGCCGTTAACTGGCATAGACCCCATAATATTCTTACCACCAAGAGCTGTCATAATAGATGCTGCTGTTTGTTCATCGTGAAAAGCCGAGTATGACCCAGCCCACATAATAACAAAGCTAGGATGTTTATCTTTGGGGACTTTTGTTAGGTAGTTAGCTAAATGCTGTTTAAATTCTTCATTAAGTTGTTTACCACGTTCTGGATAACCCATAATCTTGGCAACTTCAGCTACTTCTTTGTAGCTACCGTTTAGGAGTTCCATATTGTATGCAACATAAGGAGCAATCTTCTGTAATTGTTCTGCATATGCAGCGGTATAACGTTTTATCGCAATAATAGTATCTGGTTTTGTTTCGGAGAGAAGTTCTAAATTTGGTCTGGCACGTTGACCTATTTTTTTTATATTTTTAGTTAATCCTCCTAAAAAGTCAGGATCACGACCCGGAATCATATAGGTAGTAGCAACAGGTTTGATACCTAATGCTAAACCAACATCAACAGCTAAATACGAAATTGCTGCAATACGTTGTGGTTTAGCAGGGACTTCAACAGTAACATTGCGATCATCTGTAATTGATAGCGTGTTATTATTTTGCGACGCAACTGATGTAGAGACAAATATATTGGCTAAAGCAAAAATTAACAAAAACCTTTTGGAGTGAAGAAATTTCATATTAATAAGCCTTTTATAAATAATAAAGCAAATGATTATCATTTTTAATAATAATTATAAATGATAATAATTATTATTTCAAGATATTATTAAGATGGCTATTTAATTTAATAAGCAGCTAATATTCTTTTATAGGAAGCTAAGTTAATTGTTTATTATGAGGTTACTTTAGTGGAAAGGGTGTAGTCCCCCCATTTTTAGTAGCAATTTTAGGT
>NZ_KV792918.1:0-701 GCF_001808335.1 Oligella sp. HMSC05A10
GCCGTGTGAGTGGCCCCTCAGCTGATTTGCTTGTAGGTCAAACATTGGCCGGTGGTGCTGTTGGTTTACGCGGTCAGTTCGATATGGGTGGACGGTGGGGGCAATGGTACTACGATCTCTTTGTTGGTACACCATTAAAGAAACCGTCCGCATTTAAAACTAAAAACACCGTGATTGGCTTTACGGTAAATTATTCTTTCTAATAAGTGTCTTATGAATAACTCTTTTTATAAAATTATCTTCAATAAGAGTCGTGGCCAATTGATGGTGGTCAGCGAGATCGCACAGGGGCAAGGTAAAAATACAGCTAAGAACTGCGCGGTGAGCGTCTCGTCCAGTCCATTATATGCGCCGCTAAAAGCAATGATCTTAAGTTTGTTGGTCGCTACCGGTGTGCTGCTTGATAATGAAGCAGAGGCACAAATTCGCGCTGATAAGGCAGCGCCGACTCATCAGCAAGCAACTATTTTACAAACAGCCAATGGCTTAGATCAAGTGAATATTCAGACGCCGACAGCAGCCGGGGTTTCAGTCAACCAGTTCAGCCAATTTGATGTACAACAGCAAGGCGCAATCTTAAATAATAGCCGTCAGTCAACACAGACGCAGCTTGCCGGTTGGGTGCAAGGTAACCAGCATTTAGCGCGTGGCGAAGCGAGTGTGATTGTGAACCAAGTCAATAGTCGGGCGCCGAGTCGATT
>NZ_KV792919.1:0-1050 GCF_001808335.1 Oligella sp. HMSC05A10
TGATCCTAGTCAGAAAAGTAGACAAACACTCCCTCTAAAGCGTATGCTTATTTCACAGGAGAAATTAACATGCCCAAACGCTTTAGTCCAGAATTTAAACAACAAGCTGTTAGCTATGCCTTAGCTAATAGCGACCAATCTATTGCCGCACTTGCCAATCATTTAGGCATTGGCGAATCTACCTTAGACCGTTGGATACGGCAGCAACAAGGCGGAACAAGTAAACGTCCTTTAAGCCCTGAGCAAGAGCGCATTCGTCAGCTTGAAAAAGAGAATCTTGAACTGAAACAGGCAAATGAAATCTTAAAAAAGGCGCACGTGTACTTTGTCAAAAATCCAAGTCGCTAAAGTACACGTTTATTCTGGAGAACTTGGAATGCTATCCTTTAGCTATCCTTTGCCGAACCTTATCGGTCAGTTGCTCAGGCTTCTATGCCTGGCGTAAGCGTTCTACACAGCCTTGTGCCTTAAAGCTGGCGTTACATCGTGAGTTTTTAAAGCACAAAGGGCGCGTAGGCGCACCAAGCTTAGTTCAGGACATGCGCGAACAAGGCTTTTAGGTGTCTGAGCGTACTATCGGACGTTAACTGCAAGAGGCGAATTTACGCTGCAAAGTGGCACGTAAATTCAAGAGAACTACGGACTCTAATCACCGCCTTCCTGTGGTGACGAACCATTTAAATCGGCAGTTTACGGTAAGTGCTCCTAATAAAGTCTGGGTTACCAATATTACTTATTTAAGAACTCAGGAAGGATGGCTCTATCTTTGTGTCATGTTAGATTTATTTAGTCGTCGTATTGTGGGTTGGACAACAAGCTCGCGAATTGATCGTCAATTAGTCAATGAGAGTTTGCGTATGGCTATGCTTCAACAAGGATGCCCACGAGACGTATTGATTCACTCCGATCAAGGGAGTCAATATTGCAGTGCTGACTTTAGAGCCTTAACGTTAACGTATGGCGCCACACAAAGCATGAGTCGTCGAGGTAACTGTTGCGATAATGCTGTGGCAGAAAGCTTCTTCCATACCCTAAAAGCACATATTATTC
>NZ_KV792920.1:0-1995 GCF_001808335.1 Oligella sp. HMSC05A10
TATTTGAAAATAAATTTTAGTGTGTTGTTTTTATATCCAATCATCAAATCGTTTACTTGGCGTCGGATTCTTCAGTATGTCACAAACAGGAACAAAATGCAAGTGATTTGTTTTTTACTCTAAACTAGCATAAACCCTAGCTCAGCTGCGACAAAGATTGACATTATACGTAGCTGTTAAAAATATTGCAAGGTCTTTACATGTAATAATACAAAAAAACCAAGCAATAAAACTATTAACGGCCCTGCAAGCCAAGTAAATTGTGCTCTACAGAAGTTTGTGCCTTTTTAGCAACGAGTTATTTTCGCAATCAACGTCGTGCTTGAATTATAGTTAGCAAGACCATTATCCAATCATGCTCACTTCTTTACTACCGTCCATTATTGTTACTAGTCGATAGGAAAATATTAGCAAACAATCGGCGCAACAATCATAGATATCCAGATACTACTTTGCCATTTCCCCTATCCGAGTAGTTCACTACCGTTGAGATTCAGTTTTTATTAAGGGGCAGTAAATCTAAAAACTCTTTGCGTAAATCCGAGTTTTTCAAAAAAGCACCGCGCATTACGCTATTGATCATTTTGGAATTCATATCCTTCACACCGCGCCACTGCATGCAAAAGTGATCCGCCTTCATGACAATGGCTAAGCCCTGAGGTTTCATCTTATCATTCAGCAGATCGGCTAATTGCACAATTGCCTCTTCTTGAATTTGCGGGCGCCCCATTACCCAATTGGTGATACGAGCATATTTTGATAAGCCAATTAAATTCGAATTTGAATCGGGTAAAACGCCAATCCACACCTGGCCCATAATCGGGCAAAGATGATGTGAGCAAGCGCTACGCACCTGAATCGGCCCAATAATAATCAACTCACTGAGCTTTTCAATATTAGGAAACTCAGTAATTGGCGGCATCGAGTGATAGCGCCCCCCAAACACTTCGCGCACATACATTTTAGCGACTCGGCGCGCCGTCTCCTGCGTATTATGATCAGTATCAATATCAATGACTAGGCTTTTTAAGACCTCAGTCATTTTCTCCTCAACTTCCGCTTGCAACTGATCTAATTCACCCTCTTCAATAAAATCGGCGATATTATCATTTGCATTAAAACGAGCGCCGGCATGTTGTATGCGTTGTCTGATGATATTTGAAATATATTTAGAATCCGAGTCACTCATCGGAACCCCTTAAGCTAATCAATTCTTTAAACTTGGAGCCTCTATTGTATGATGCACAGCACGAATTAACAGCTTTTTTTGTTATTTAAACTAATTCAGCGCTGATCAACTATACGCATCATTGCCTTGCGCAAATAACCGATGATTATTAAGTTGCAGCTAGACACGAATAAAATCACACTCAATTAAAGGGTAGCTACTAGCATCAGGCAACTCATAATGCCACCATTCCGATTCGATTTCTTTGAAACCAGCGTGTAGCATAATAGCTAGCAAGATCAAACGATTTCGCTGTACCTCAAGGGACAACTCTGCAACATCATGATGAGAACGGTGACTCATATCATCAAATCCAGTCCCCATATCCAGTACTTGCCCGCTTTGATTATCAATTAAGGTGACATCAATCGCCGTACCGCGGCTATGATTGGAGCCGATTTCAGGTGGTACTATATACATAGGATCCGGTAAAGCTTGCCAGAGTTTGGCTTGAGCAGCTGGTGGTCGATAGCCATCATAAATCAATAAGGTATAGCCTGCCCGTTGCGCATGCTCTGCTGCTTTTTTAACTAAAGGCGCTACGTCTCGGTGAATTGCACAGACTGCATCCTGATAAATACGCTCATTGGTTAAATTATTTCTTGTCGCATACACCAGCTCCAACTTCACACCAAACTCAGTCTCCGTGATTTCGACTAAGGCTGGCGCTAAGCTGCGATGATGAGGTTGATTTTGTTGTATTGTACAGGCAGTGCTCATTGTCAATTCCCTTTTGACTTCCTCCCCTCCCTAAAGGGATGGGATTC
>NZ_KV792921.1:0-9433 GCF_001808335.1 Oligella sp. HMSC05A10
TAGGAAGTTTGAGGGGTTATTGCAAAGGTCTCACTCAGGGTGAGGATAAAAATCAGTAGCGCAAGCATAACAAAAGCGGTGGGTAGTAGATAAAATAAGTGCGTAGCCTTAATTAATTCAGCTTAAGGCTGGCTTCCTGTCCCGGCTGCCTGCTCGCCTTAGTCACTTCCTGTTGTAATCGTGACTTGGCCTCAGCCAATAAGCGAATGACTTTAATGTGTTGCCACAGGGCTTTAGCTTCAGGATAATGGGTTGACATCATGGCGAGCCATTGTTTATAGCGTCCGAGTAGGCGTGATTCGGTGGTCTTCGGACCATAGAGTAGCGCTCGGCCATCTAGAAAGCGTAGCTGCATCTGCACCAAATCAAACCAGCTAAATAGGTGACTGTCCGAATCTTGACGTATGCAATGTGTGATGTCGGGCGTGGTGACGGCAGCACGACCAATCATTAAATCCTTGCAGCTCGATTCGGATTGACATTGCTTGGCATCGGCATTATTCCAAATTTCACCATTGGCAATCACATTAATTTTTAGTGCCTCACGGATAGGACGTACCTGGTCCCAAAAAGCAGGGGGTTTGTAGCCTTCAGCCTTAGTTCTTGCATGCACGGTAAGCCAGGCAGCGCCAGCATCCTCAATGGCATGGGCATTATCCAAGGTAAAATTACGATCCATATAACCCAGACGCATTTTGGCGGAGACTGGTACCTCCGCTGGGACGGCCTCACGCACGGCTTTTACCAGTTGATAAATGGTTTCAGGCTCATCTAAGAGCACTGAGCCGCCGCGATGTCGATTAACGGTTTTGGCGGGGCAGCCAAAATTCATATCAATGGCGGGCGCACCTAATTCGACCGCTCGATAGGCATTGGCAGCTAGCATATCTGGGTTATTGCCCAATAGCTGTACGTGTACGGGGGTGCCAGCCGCTGTTTTGCCGCCATTTGCTAATTCTGGGCAAGCCAGATAAAACGTGCTTTTAGGTAACAAGCTGTCGGTGATGCGTATAAACTCTGTCACGCACCAGTCAAAAGCGCCAGTCGCACTGAGTAAATCACGCATTAATGGATCGGTTAAGCCCTCCATCGGGGCAAGAACAAGTTTCACCATTGAGGAAAAATCAAAACGCTTATGTTTGAAGCTGATAGTATAGCTAAGTTAATAGCCAATCATTATTTTTCAAAACGAAGCGACACAAATAGTAGGAGTAAGGATTATGCCACTACAAGCCGGTATTTATCGTCATTATAAGGGGCAGTTGTATCAGGTTTTTCGCGTAGTAAAGCACAGTGAAACAGAAGAGGACTTAGTCTATTACCAATGCTTATATGGTGACTATTCCTATTGGGTGCGACCATTGGCGATGTTTACTGAGGAAGTATGTGATACCGAGGGGCGCAGGGTACCTCGTTTTGCATTAATTAAAGCGCTCTAAGCAATGCTAGCTGTGGAACTTAAGTGCTCACAAGGCAAAACGCGGGGCCCCTCTATCCCTTAACAGTTAATTACTGAGTAGCAGGGAGTGGCAAGACCTGCAGCCCGAAACAATGGTTTGACTTTAAAACAACCAAGTGTTTGGCTGATTAATGACTTTATTATCCACAAACAACACCATGCCTTTCACAATACGAATCACGTACCATACAGCGGTTAAGAAGGCAAGCAGAACACCGATAAAAATAAAGCTTAAGATAAAACTGATAAAGCTATATAAAATAAAGATCCAAAAGGTACGGATTAAGTAGGTGATGTGACTTTCATAGCGCGTGTTCTGATATTCATCACGCTTGAGGTAAGCCATCACCACACCCGCTAAGGTGACAAGACCGCCAGTTAAAATGCCGACGGCAAAGATAATATAAGTGATCAGCAAATAGTTTTTTTGCTTTTCAGTGACTTGCTTGTAATTAGTTAATTCGTGTGTAAAGTCTTGCATTGTTGATTTTCAGTAAAAAGCGCAAATGCTCTTATCCACATTTGCGCAACAAGTCTGTTTATTTTTTCATCATGTCAAAGAATTCGGCATTGTTTTTGGTTTCTTTGATTTTGCCTAAAATAAACTCCATGGCCTCAACCTCATCCATATCGTGGATGAATTTACGCAGAATCCATACCTTTTGTAAGTCTTCTGGCTTCATTAACAGCTCTTCGCGACGGGTGCCGGATTTGTTTAAATTAATGGCCGGGTAAAGACGTCGCTCCGCTAAGCGGCGCTCCAGATGTACCTCGCAGTTACCGGTACCCTTAAACTCCTCATAAATCACGTCATCCATGCGACTACCGGTTTCAATCAAGGCGGTACCGATAATGGTTAAAGAGCCACCTTCTTCGACATTACGCGCGGCACCGAAAAAGCGTTTAGGACGGTGTAGGGCATTTGCATCCATACCGCCGGTAAGTACCTTGCCGGAGGCAGGAATCACCGTGTTATAAGCACGTGCTAAGCGTGTAATGGAGTCTAAAAGAATAATCACATCCTTTTTTAGTTCGACTAGACGCTTAGCCTTTTCAATCACCATTTCTGCTACTTGTACGTGACGTGTGGCTGGCTCATCAAAGGTGGAAGCCACCACTTCACCGCGCACCGTTCTTTGCATCTCGGTGACTTCCTCTGGACGCTCATCCACTAACAAGACGATCAAGGTAGCATCTGGGTAGTTGGTGGTAATCGAATGTGCAATATGCTGCATCATCACGGTTTTACCAGATTTTGGTGGGGCAACAATGAGTGCTCGCTGGCCCTTGCCGAGTGGCGCAAAAATATCCAAAATACGGCCCGTGTTGTTTTCTTCGCTGCGAATATCACGCTCTAAAATCAGTGGTTGGTCAGGATGCAGAGGCGTCAAGTTTTCAAACATCATGCGATGCTTAACACGCTCCGGTGCAACACCGTTTACCTTTTCTACCTTGACTAGGGCAAAGTAACGCTCATTGTCCTTGGGCACGCGCACCTCACCCTCAACGGAGTCACCGGTGTGAAGATTAAAACGGCGAATTTGTGAGGGTGAAATATAAATATCGTCTGTATTGGCTAGGTAGGAAGTCTCTGGAGAGCGTAAAAAGCCGAAACCGTCTGGCAAAATCTCTAACACGCCATCTCCGAAGATTTGCTCACCAGCTTTAGCGCGCTTTTTCATAATCGCAAACATGAGTTCTTGCTTGCGAAAACGGTTAGCATTATCAATTTCTAATTGTTGAGCCAGTTCCAGTAACTCGGTGACGTGTAAAGACTTTAGTTCGTTTAAATGCATTGTTTTGATATGTTAATGAGTTAATTCAATTGGCAGCCGAGTGAATTCGGCTGCGCGCAGTGTAATAAGGTCAAAAAATAAAGGATTAGAGGGCCTGCTCAATCAAACTGGCAAGTTGTTGCTTATTGGCGGCGCCAACTTGTGTTGCCAGCTCCTGACCGGCTTTAAAGGTTTTTAAGGTAGGAATACTACGGATGCCGAAACGGGCGGCGACCTGCGGGTGCTCCTGTACGTCAACCTTGACGATGCGCACTTGCTCGGCATAATCCTGCGCTAGCTCATCTAATACCGGCGCAATTTGTCGGCAAGGACCGCACCAAGGAGCCCAGAAATCAACTAATACAGGTACTACGGATTCTAAGACCTCAGCATCAAAGCTTGCGTCTGTGGCATGAATGATATTGCTCATAATTTATACTCTTTAATCTATGTTGACAGCACACGTCACGTTATGCTGCTGAGGCACTAGCGACGAAGCCGTCATGCTATATATAGCAAATCCTGTCCACCTAAAGAAGACAAGGGAGTGTCTACAAATGGGAATCTAATTTGGTCTGCGAAATGATTGAGACCATAGAATAATGCTTATTACAATCTGAAGACTCACGCGAGGTGAGAAAAGCATTTATTATTTAATGTGGTTAGAATAACATTAAAATCTGCACAATGTTGCTGAATGGGTGCAGATGCCCCACAAATTTCTCATATAGACTATAAAATGTCTTATTTTTACACTTTCAATCAATTCATCAGTTAAGCGGTATGTCCCAACAACAAAGCTACGAAGAAAGCTCGATTCAGATACTTAAAGGCTTGGAGCCAGTGCGCGAGCGCCCGGGTATGTACACCCGTACAGAGTCACCGTTGCATATTATCCAAGAGGTTATCGATAATGCGGCGGATGAGGCCTTGGCAGGCGTTTGCCAGCATATTACCGTCACCTTGCATCAGGATCAGAGTGTGAGCGTCGAGGATGATGGTCGCGGCATTCCCGTGGGCTGGCACAAAGAAGAAAATGCACCGGTGGTGGAAATTGTGTTTACTCGGCTCCATGCGGGCGGTAAATTCAATAAGGATAGTAATTCTGCCTATGCTTTCTCAGGTGGCTTGCATGGCGTGGGAG
Organism: Oligella sp. HMSC05A10; assembly: GCF_001808335.1. Taxonomy (NCBI): domain Bacteria; kingdom Pseudomonadati; phylum Pseudomonadota; class Betaproteobacteria; order Burkholderiales; family Alcaligenaceae; genus Oligella; species Oligella sp. HMSC05A10. Next base: position 4,379 of record NZ_KV792921.1, read on the forward strand.
TATCGGTGACGAATGCGCTGTCCAAACGTTTGGAGGTGGTGGTCACCCGTGGCGGTGAGCAGCACCAATTGGTTTTTGCCGACGGCGGTCATGTGGCTGAGCCTTTAAAAGTGATTGGCAAAGCACCTGCGCGTAAATCGGGCACCTTCGTGCGTGTGTGGCCTGATGCTAAGTATTTTGATAGCCCGACGATTCCAGTGGCCGATTTGCAACGTTTATTACGCAGTAAGGCAGTGTTATTACCAGGTGTTTCGATTACTCTGATCAATGAGAAAAATGGTCAAAGCCTTAATTGGTGCTATAGCGACGGTTTACGTGGTTATCTTGAAGAGGAATTGGCTGGGGATGAGTTATTAATCCCGATGTTTGAGGGTAAGCAGTTTGCCGCTGCGGATGATGAAAGTTTTGCTGAGGGCGAGGGCTGTGAGTGGCTTGTGGCCTGGACCATTGAGGGGGCAGTAGCGCGCGAGTCTTATGTTAATCTGATTCCTACCCTAAGCGGTGGTACCCATGAGGCGGGTCTGCGCGAGGGTTTATTTAATGCACTGAAGACTTTTATTGAACTACACAATTTATTACCCAAGGGTGTGCGTTTATTAGCAGAGGATTTATTTGCGCGAGCGAGTTTTGTGTTATCGGTGCGCATGCTGGATCCCCAGTTTCAGGGCCAAACCAAGGAACGTCTAAATAGTCGTGACGCCGTGCGTTTAGTTAGTAATTACGTCAAAAGTGCCTTTGAATTATGGTTGAATAGCAACGTCGACTGGGGGCGTTCACTGGCAGAAATGGTGATTCGTCAGGCGCAGGCACGTGCTCGTTCAACCAAAAAGGTGGAAAAGCGTAAGAGCTCTGGCGTTGCGGTGCTACCCGGTAAATTAACCGATTGTGAGTCCGATGATCCAACTCGCACGGAGGTGTTTTTAGTGGAAGGGGATTCCGCTGGTGGTTCTGCTAAAATGGGTCGCGATAAAGAGTTTCAGGCGATTTTGCCATTGCGTGGTAAGGTGCTAAATGCGTGGGAAGTGGATCGAGATCGCTTATTTGCGAATAAAGAGATTCATGATATTTCAGTGGCGATTGGTGTCGATCCGCATGGCCCCAAGGAATCGGTTGATTTATCGGGTTTACGTTATCGTCGTATTTGCATTTTGTCGGATGCGGATGTGGACGGTTCTCATATTCAAGTGCTCTTGTTGACCTTATTCTATCGTCATTTTCCTAAACTGGTGGAAAATGGCTTTGTTTACGTGGCGCAGCCGCCTTTATTCCGTGTTGATGCACCGGCACAAGCAAAGCGTCCAGCACGTAAAATTTATTGTTTAGATGAACGTGAATTAGACTCAACGGTGGATAAATTAATCAATCTTGAGGGTTATAAAGAGGCAAGTCTTAGCATCAGTCGCTTTAAAGGTCTGGGTGAAATGAGTCCGGAGCAGCTTTGGGAAACCACGATGAATCCAGATACACGCCGTTTACTGCCAGTAAATTATGGCGAATTTAGCCCTGAAGACACCATGAAAATGTTTGATATGTTGATGTCTCGCGGTGAGGCGCAGCAACGTCGCGCTTGGTTAGAGGAAAAGGGCAATCTTGCCGACCTTGATATTTAAACTGAATTAAAGTATTCAATGACAGAGCAAAACAATTTATTTGATGTGCCCGAAGAAGAGGGCGTGACGCTTGGTTTATATGCTGAAAAAGCTTATTTAGACTATGCTGTTTCAGTGGTCAAAGGGCGTGCTTTACCAGATGTGAGTGATGGTCAAAAGCCGGTACAGAGACGTATTCTGTATGCCATGAATGCGATGGGGCTTAAGAATCATGCCAAGCCGGTCAAATCTGCACGTGTGGTTGGTGATGTACTGGGTAAGTATCACCCACACGGCGATCAGGCAGCTTATGATGCCATGGTACGGATGGCACAAAGTTTTACCTTGCGTTATCCACTGGTTGATGGACAGGGTAATTTTGGTTCCCGTGACGGTGATGGTGCGGCCGCTATGCGTTATACCGAGGCACGGCTCACGCCAATGGCTGAGCTGCTGTTAGAGGAGTTAGGCGAGGGCACGGTCGATTTTATTCCTAACTATGATGGCAGTGAAAAGGAGCCCGTACTGTTGCCAGCACGCTTACCGATGATGCTCTTAAATGGTGCCTCTGGTATTGCGGTGGGGATGGCGACGGAGATTCCTTCGCATAATTTACGTGAAATCGCAGCTGCTTGTGTGGCCTTATTGAAAAAGCCCAACATGGCAATTGAGGAGTTACTGAGCTTTGTGCCCGGGCCTGATTTTGCAAATGGTGCGCAAATTATTACCGCTGCGGAGGAAATTGCCGAGATCTATAAAAGCGGTCGTGGTTCGATTAAAGTACGTGCCCGTTGGGAGTTTGAGGAGTTGGCTCGTGGTCAATGGCAGTTAGTGGTTACAGAGCTGCCGCCTAATACCAGCGCTCAAAAAATTCTTGAAGAGATTGAGGAGATCTCTAATCCGCGCGTGCGCACGGGTCGTAAGGCACTGACCTCGGAGCAGCAACAGGCTCGCTCTGCTATGTTGTCGTTATTAGATTCGGTGCGTGATGAATCGGGTAAGGACGCAGCGGTACGTCTTGTGTTTGAGCCTAAAACGTCCAAGGTCAGTCGTGAGGACTTTGTTAATCAGCTATTAGCTAAAACCAGTATGGAGGGTAATGCTAGCATTAACCTAGTCTGTATTGGGATTGATGGGCGGCCACGTCAACGCAATTTATTGGAAATTTTAACGGAATGGTTGCAATTCCGTACCACCACTGTAACGCGTCGAACCCAATATCGTTTGGACAAAGTCAGCGATCGTATCCATGTGTTGGAAGGTCGTATGGTGGTTTATCTTAATGTGGATGAGGTTATTGCCACCATTCGTGAGTCCGATGAACCACGACCTGCCTTGATGAATCGTTTTAATCTGAGTGAGCGTCAGGCCGAAGATATTTTAGAAATGCGCCTGCGTCAATTAGCCCGTTTGGAAGGCTTTAAAATTGAGCAGGAATTAGAGGAAAAACGCAAAGAACAAGCGGAATTACAGCATCTCTTAGCAAATCCGGCAGCCATGCGCAAAATGATGATTAAGGAAATTGAAGCGGATGCCAAGAAATACGGCGATGAACGTCGTACCATCATTCAAGAAGCCGAAAAAGCCGTTTTGGAGATTAAGGTGGCTGATGAGCCAGTGACGGTCGTTATTTCGCAAAAGGGCTGGATTCGTTCACGTCAACATCATGGACACGATCCGCAGCAATTTAATTTTAAAGCCGGTGATAAGCTCTACGATACCTTTGAAGTACGTACCGTGGATCAGCTGATTGCGCTTTCTAATGTGGGCCGAGCTTATACGGTTGAGGTAGCGGATTTGCCGTCGGCACGTGGTGACGGGCAACCGATCACCGCCATGGTAGACAGTGAGTCTAATACGAAAATTAACCATTTTATTGCAGCGGATAAGGCGCAACAGCTATTGTTGGTGCAAGAGCATGGGGTCGGTTTTATAACAACGATAGAGGATATGGTGAGTCGTCAAAAAGCGGGTAAGCAGTTTGTGACGCTTGAAACGCCACTATTAAAGCCCTTGTTCGTTAAGCCAGACGATCGCTATCTCGCCTTATTGAGTAAAAAAGGTCGTTTTTTAATCATTGCTTTGTCGGAAGTAAAAAAATTAGCAGGCGGTGGTTTAGGGACAATCTTAATCGGTCTCGACGATGATGATAAGCTAAGTCAGATCGTAGCCTTTGGTGAAAATGGCTTAGCCGTGAGCGGCACTTATCGTCGTAAAGCAAGTACAGACGTTTTAAGTTTAAATGAGCTGGAAGTATATATAGCTAAGCGTGCACGCAAGGGTCGTGCCTTAGATGTGAGGCTTAAGGATATTAGCTTAAGTCGTGCGCCTGAGGGTGGCACGAATGAAGCAAGCGAATAAGTACAGCTTGCCTAATCAGACAAAAGGAATGTCATGTCATATAAAGTGGAAGTGATGCCGAGTGGGCATCAGTTTACGGTAAAAGAAGGTCAAATTATTTTAGATGCCGCCTTAGATGCGGGTGTGATTTTACCTTATAGCTGTCGTAGCGGTTCGTGTATCAGTTGTAAGGGTAAGGTAGTGGCAGGTGATTATGACCCGGGTATTGGAACCGAGCAGATGATGTCGCCTGATGAAATGGCTGAGGGCTATACTCTGTTTTGTCAGACGACGGCACAATCCGATTTAGTGATAGAAAGTCCAGAGGTGCGCTTAGAAACCGATATCATTACTCGTAAAATGCCCGCGCGTGTGCTTAAAATGGACAGGCTCAATGATGATGTGATGTTGGTACAGTTGCAAATGCCTTCAACTGAGCCTTTTCGTTATTATGCCGGTCAGTATTTAGATTTTATCTTTAAAGATAATGTGCGCCGTTCCTATTCGATTGCGGTGGCACCCGAAGAGGGTAAAGTGCTGGAGCTGCATATACGTCATATGCCAGGCGGTATGTTTACGGATCGTCTGTTTGGGGTGGGCGAGCGACCGATTAAAGAGCGTGAGATTCTGCGGATTGAGGGACCTTTGGGCACCTTCTTTTTGCGTGAGGACTCGGATAAGCCAATGATTTTTGTGGCGAGTGGTACCGGTTTTTCTCCAATCAAGGCGCTCATGGAGGATATTATCGCCAAAGACATCCAACGACCTATTACCTTTTATTGGGGTGGTCGTCGACCTAAGGACTTGTATATGAATGCTTTGGTCGAGCAATGGGCTGCGGATTTGCCGTTTTTTAATTATATTCCGGTGGTATCAGATGCCTTGCCAGAGGATCAGTGGCAGGGTCGTACTGGTTTTGTACATCAAGCCGTCTTAGATGATGTTGAGGATTTATCTGGCTATCAGGTGTATGCCTGTGGGGCGCCGATTGTGGTTGAAAGCGCACGTAAAAGCTTCATCAATGAAAAGGGACTACCTGAAACGGAGTTCTTTGCCGATGCCTTTACTTCGGCTAAAGACGGGGCTTAAGGCCTCTCTATGTCAGGATAGTTGTCACCCTCTAAAT
>NZ_KV792922.1:0-3660 GCF_001808335.1 Oligella sp. HMSC05A10
TTTTCCACTCATCGGTGTTTCGATTTTAGGGGAGATTACCGATTCAGTGCAGTTGATTCACGGTCGTTAAAACGATGTCTTGTATAACAGGTTACTGTTGTATTCATACCTTGGCTACAGAGTAAGATGATTTACTATCAAAGCCAAGCAATGAATACTACCGTTTGCTGTAAAACTCTGTGTACAAATGTCCCTCTTTGGTACCTGTTATTTTAAGAGCATAAAGAAAGTCGCTACAGAACTAATCACGCAACACTCACGACACCATCTGTCAATCCTGTAATGAACGAACAGTCGGTTGAGTTTTTTTCAGTGCCTGTGCCAAATCATAATTGAGCTGCTTGAATACTACTTTTTAGCCTATTTAAACAATAACTAAATAACAATGCTTCAACACATACCCTCTCTGCTATCATAAGCACTTTGGCCCTTATCACCCTATTTATCACTTTAAACTTGGTCTATGGAAACTAGAACTAAAAACTTATTAACGTATTGGCAACGTATTGTTAAATTTGAACCGATCACGATCAAAATTCAGAAATATGGTCCCACCCGCTCTTCTCATTGCGAACTTCGGAGTGACTCTTTTTTATCCATTCCTCTAAGACCAAGATCACCTGATGAAGCGTGTTATTTTGAAGAGTTATGTGCGGCCCAGGACAAGTCTCAAGACCAAGCAAAAAAATTACAGTTTGAACTTATTTTAGGGCAAATCTCACATAACGCACTTTATCAACTCATCAATGAAAAACTACCTGAAGAAAAGCAGATTGAGTTAATTGATAGGGAGCAAGGTGAAAGTTTTCTATTTTATTTACGCCTAGATAGCGATGGTTACTACGTAGATAACACCTTTAAACTGTCCGAGTTTTTGCATGCCATGTGCAGCATGATTCATGATAGCTTACCCCGCGCACAAGAAATTTCGGACAATATACCAGCGCATCTTCTACCCAAAGAAGAAGTAATTAAGCCAAGCCATTTAGAACAAATATTGCATTATATTTTAGAGCAACTGAAGATTAGCAACTGGGCATCACAACTCAGCGTGGATAAGTATGGTAATGAAGACTGGCAAATTTGCTTAGGCTTATTTGAACCAGGTTCAAATAAGCAAGAAGCTATTTTTCAGATGGATTATTATTCAGACGATCTAGCAATGCTACAAAAGTCTGAGCTGCATAATCACTACCTACAAAATTTAATCCTTGCCAAGCCAATCCATCAACGCTATCAAATCGATAATAATCCTGACTATTTAATCGAACATACCTCAGCCAAAAAACACTCAGCAGGTAAATGGCCATCAAAGCACAACCCTACTTTAATGCAAAAAGTGGCTATTAATATCGCAACTCAGGCTGAACCGCCACGTGTGTTTTCAGTTAATGGCCCTCCAGGCACTGGCAAGACGACTTTACTTAAAGAAATTGTGGCTAACGCGGTCGTAGAGAAAGCCAACATCATTCGTAATCTATTAGATAAAAACGGTAACGGTCACAAACTAGATCGAAAAGAAACACAATCAACCGTTTCATTTAACAAATACTTTTATGAAATTCCAGACGAATTAAAAGCCCACTCAATCATTGTTGCTAGTAACAATAATGCCGCTGTCGAAAATATATCCAAAGAGCTGCCCTTAGCTAAAGAACTTAGTGCCGATAAAACTTATACCAATCTTTTTGACACCGGTCTACATGAAGAAATTTATTTTACTAAGCTAGCAAAAGAGCTTTTTGAAGATCTAGGCGAAGATGTCTTTGGTTTAATTGCTGCTCCTTACGGAAGAAAGGAAAACATCAATAAAATCCTGAAAATTCTGCCAGGAATATATGATCGTTTTGATGAGTTTAGCTATGGCTTAGCACAAAAACCAGACCTTGCAGACGCTAAAGCTTCATTCGTCACGGCTCTGAATCAATTTGAACGAATCAAAGACACTATGGATTTAGAAATCACTGAGTTTTTAAATCATCAGCATGAATTGACAGAAGCCCAGGCATTAATTGCAGGTACGGACCATGAACAAATAAAAATTACTATTAAAGAGCATAATGAGCAAGTTGAATATATAAAAACAAGATTGCAACGTCATCTTCTTGAACTTGAATACATAAAAAATCAACAACAAAATAATTCGACTTCAAGCAATTGGCTAAGTAAGCTCTTATCACTATTTTTTAGAAAAAAACCGCAATGCACTACGGATGATAATGAGACCTTTAAATTACTCCTCACACAAATTAAAGAGCTAGAAGCTAAGCATGACAGATTAGAAGCTCAGCTTAAGCTACTGAAACGACAAAACAACTCACACGAAAAAGTGATTGCGCTTCAACTCAAACTCACAGAACTTGGCAAAAAACCTATTTTCCAAGGCTTTACGAGCCTTAGCAATGAGTTTAGAGAACAGCTCTTTGAAGAAAAGTCGCAAATGCTATGTCCTTGGGTTAATGATGAATTTAATGAAGCCAATGAAAAATTATTTCATGCGGCCCTGCAGCTGACCAAAGCTTTTGTTTGCCATAATGAGCAAATTTTTCAAAACTTAAAACGCTTTGTCGCTATTAATGGAGGAGAAAATACGGGTTACACCGAGGTGGAAAGGAGCCAAGTTCTACTTGAGGGATTTCATAGTTTAAATCTCTTGATCCCCGTTTTATCAACCACCTTCGCCTCGGTGCAGAACGCCTTTAGAGGTATTGGGATGAATCAATTAGGCCTTGTGATTATTGATGAAGCAGGTCAAGCCACCCCCTTTTCGGCACTTGGTCTCTTATATCGTTCGAGACGCTGCATAGTAGTTGGTGATCCCTTGCAAGTTGAACCTATCATCAGTACCCCACCTAGCTTAAATCGCTGGGCCTATAACCTTTTAGGCTTACAGCAAAATCACACTGAATTTAAAATTGCCGGTCGAACCTTAAGCCATGCCTCCGAAGCTCTTTCGATACAAGTCATGGCAGATGCTTGTAATCCCTTCTATGGTGAAATTGCCGGCACCACTGTCGGTTGTCCGCTAGTAGTGCATCGACGCTGCCTCTCACCTATGTTTGATATTTCAAATGCCATTTCATACGATAATCGGATGATTAATCAAGCCATGCCTAAAGACAAAGTATTTGCACTTGAACAAAATGCATGGATTCAGGACGCAGGGCAAAAAAGTGGCGAACAAAATCACTTCGTAAAATCTCAAGGGGAAAAAGTTTTGCAACTGATTGGAGATGCACGTTTGCGCTTAGCTGCCGAAGGCGAAAATATATTTGAAGAAGGCAAGCTTTATGTTATATCACCCTTTAAAACAGTGGCTAATGCTATTAAAAACATCGTTAGAAGTGCCTATAGCAACGATGAGTCTGCGCGTTCTTGGTGTGAGAGCTCAGTAGGTACCGTACACACCTTTCAGGGTAAAGAAGCCGAGTGCGTGATCATCGTCCTAGGATCTGACAAAAAATCTGAGGGGGCTGCTATGTGGGCTTCCTCACAAGCTAATATACTTAATGTCGCCGTCACTAGAGCCAAGTATCGCCTAGTGATCATTGGTGACCGTGACTTATGGGCAACAAAACCTTATTTCGATGTAGCGTATGAAAAACTAGTTGATGCGACTACGAACGTACTCTCTATGTCAGGATAGTTGTCACCCTCTAA
>NZ_KV792923.1:0-2083 GCF_001808335.1 Oligella sp. HMSC05A10
TCAACCAAGTGTTCTTTAACAATTTAAACAACCGATAAGTGTGGGCACTTAACATGGTGAGCGACCGCCGTTTCACGACGGTGAGCGAAATAAATTATGTTTTAAGTGCTTATGCTTAAGTTATGAAGAAATAGTAAGGTTATATCCTTGTGTGATATGGACTGTTTTATTTCTTTTGAGTACTAAAGTAATTAAGCGAAGATAGGTAGTTGCTACGGTGATTATCTATCGCAGTCAATGCAGAGATTAAACTGAAGAGTTTGATCCTGGCTCAGATTGAACGCTAGCGGGATGCTTTACACATGCAAGTCGAACGGCAGCATGAGAGAGCTTGCTCTCTTGATGGCGAGTGGCGGACGGGTGAGTAATGTATCGGAACGTGCCCGGTAGTGGGGGATAACTACGCGAAAGCGTAGCTAATACCGCATATTCTCTACGGAGGAAAGAGGGGGATCGTAAGACCTCTTGCTACCGGAGCGGCCGATATCAGATTAGCTAGTTGGTGGGGTAACGGCCTACCAAGGCGGTGATCTGTAGCTGGTTTGAGAGGACGACCAGCCACACTGGGACTGAGACACGGCCCAGACTCCTACGGGAGGCAGCAGTGGGGAATTTTCGACAATGGGGGGAACCCTGATCGAGCCATCTCGCGTGTGGGACGAAGGCCTTCGGGTTGTAAACCACTTTTCTCAACGAAGAAAAGTCTTAGGCTAATACCTTAAGATGCTGACGGTAGTTGAGGAATAAGCACCGGCTAACTACGTGCCAGCAGCCGCGGTAATACGTAGGGTGCGAGCGTTAATCGGAATTACTGGGCGTAAAGGGTGCGCAGGCGGCTTGGAAAGAACGGTGTGAAATCCCGGGGCTCAACCTCGGAACTGCACTATTAACTGCCAAGCTAGAGTATGTCAGAGGGGGGTGGAATTCCGCGTGTAGCAGTGAAATGCGTAGATATGCGGAGGAACACCGATGGCGAAGGCAGCCCCCTGGGATGGTACTGACGCTCAGGCACGAAAGCGTGGGTAGCGAACAGGATTAGATACCCTGGTAGTCCACGCCCTAAACGATGTCAACTAGCTGTTGGGCCGGTTACGGCTTAGTAGCGCAGCTAACGCGTGAAGTTGACCGCCTGGGGACTACGGTCGCAAGACTAAAACTCAAAGGAATTGACGGGGACCCGCACAAGCGGTGGATGATGTGGATTAATTCGATGCAACGCGAAAAACCTTACCTACCCTTGACATGCCCGGAAGCTTCAAGAGATTGGAGTGTGCTCGCAAGAGAACCGGAGCACAGGTGCTGCATGGCTGTCGTCAGCTCGTGTCGTGAGATGTTGGGTTAAGTCCCGCAACGAGCGCAACCCTTGTCATTAGTTGCTACGAAAGGGCACTCTAATGAGACTGCCGGTGACAAACCGGAGGAAGGTGGGGATGACGTCAAGTCCTCATGGCCCTTATGGGTAGGGCTTCACACGTCATACAATGGTCAGGACAGCGGGTTGCCAAGCCGCGAGGTGGAGCTAATCTCTTAAACCTGATCGTAGTCCGGATTGCAGGCTGCAACTCGCCTGCATGAAGTCGGAATCGCTAGTAATCGCAGATCAGAATGCTGCGGTGAATACGTTCCCGGGTCTTGTACACACCGCCCGTCACACCATGGGAGTGGGTTTTACCAGAAGTAGTTAGCCTAACCGCAAGGAGGGCGATTACCACGGTAGGATTCATGACTGGGGTGAAGTCGTAACAAGGTAGCCGTACCGGAAGGTGCGGCTGGATCACCTCCTTTAAGAGCTCATGTTGCTTATTGTGCGAAGTGTCCACGCTTATCGGTTGTTTAGTTGAAGGTATTCTGAGGGGTTTAGGCGCGAGAGTCTAGATTCATCCGAAGGTTAATGGGAACCGGGTCAGTAGCTCAGTCGGTTAGAGCACCGTCTTGATAAGGCGGGGGTCGCTGGTTCGATTCCAGCTTGACCCACCAGTTAGTTACCAAGGTAGTACGCTGGGGGATTAGCTCAGTTGGGAGAGCGCCTGCTTTGCACGCAGGAGGCCGTCGGTTCGATCCCGTCATCCTCCACCAGCGCATG
>NZ_KV792924.1:0-1488 GCF_001808335.1 Oligella sp. HMSC05A10
CGGTATTTAACTGCTTTTATGCAAAAGTCTCAATTGAATAATAATTTTATTAAACGAAAATTATTACTAGGAGTAACCCTAGTGAAAGTTTTCCTGTCTTCGTCGATTTTCTTGGGACAACCACCTGTTTCCTTTTCAATCAATGGCTTAATATAAAATAAAGACGTTTTTTGACTGTCGAGAGGTGTCTCATGATGTTCGTTCGCGAGAAGGAAAACAAGTCAGGATTCGTTAGTATTCAACTACTTATCAGCTACGAAGGACACACCTTAATTCCCTTTCTGGAGCGTTTTAGTCAATGTTTTAATATCGGTAAACCCGTGGTCGTTGCCGATAGTGGGCTGCTCACTAAACGCAATATCGATGCGTTAAAAGCTAAGGGTTACATGTACATTATCGGCGCTCGTCTCAAGACGGAAAGTGCAAAGATGAAACAAGAAATACAGTCTGTCGATTGGGAAGATGGTCTGGCGCGTTCCTTCATCAAGGACGAAGGCGAACGGCTGGTTGTGCATTACAGCAGTAAGCGGGCTCACCGAGATAAGGATAACCGTTGTAAAGGGTTGGAACGACTCCAGCAACGCCTTCACAGTAGACAATTGACCAAAGCCCATCTGAATAATCGTGGCTATAACAAGTACCTTAAAATGCGTGGCGAAATTCAGATTTATAGCGATATGGAAAAGTACGACAACGATGCGGCTTGGGATGGCCTAAAAGGTTACATCACTAACACCCAGCTAAGCGCTGAGGAGCTGTTGGCACATTACGGGCAACTGTGGCGGATAGAGAAAGACTTTGAACGGTGACACGTCATTATTTTTTTTAGCTATAAATACCTCCCCAAAGGTTAGAATTTATTATGTCCTACTTTTGGGGGAGTACTTCAATCACGCCGCTTTTTCTTCTTCAGCATTTTTGGTAATTAGACTCGTTGTCTATTTCTAAAAGCCGCTAACATCAAAACGAGTAAACAGGATAGTATGCCGCCAATTAGGCCCCCAATAACTGCCATTTGTGCTCGTTTTGGAGCCAAACGTTTAGGCGGTAAAGTGGGGCGCATTAAATAGCTAAATGACTGAAAATCAGCGCGTTCCTTAAGCAGTGGTTCTAAAGCCTCAACTTCGTATTGGAGGCGATAATACTCTGTTGGGTAAGTTACCGGTGTGTTTTTAGCAACGTCCAAAAGTGCTTGTAATACTTCTTCTCCCTGTAGATAGAGTTGTTGAGGATTAGCATTGATTTCAAGAACGACATTGTTATTAACGTCACTATGACCTAATAAGCCACTTGGTGCGCTCTTAATCCCCGCTTTTTGGGCAATTAAGAGCGCCTCATTGTAAGTGTTAATCATCACTTGACGATTGCTTTGAAGATCACGTTCTATATCATCGATTTGTTGTTTGCGAATCGCAATCATGGCCGATAAATGATTGATAAATTCTTGTTGTGACGTCATGGACTGCCATACGCGCGAACTCTTGGGTT
>NZ_KV792925.1:0-2488 GCF_001808335.1 Oligella sp. HMSC05A10
TTAAAGGAAGTTACACAAAATTATTTACAGGCCCATAAGCGCTTGTATATAAATGGCGGTTTTAGGCGGCTGTTTATCCTCTAACTTATCTTCGACACGTATTGGAATGAGGCCATCGACAGCCATCGCGTAGTACACCCGCGACCCCACGAGAACCATAGCGCTAACGGCGGATAATAGACAAATTGCGACGATGATCCCAAAAGCCTTAGCAACTTGTGGGCCAAAGAGCGCATGTGCTGCTAGTGCTGCTACATCAATCGCCCCTTTTATACTTTCGATTGGTATCACAGCAAAGAAGCTTAAGTTCAGCAATAAATAAATGATGCTAACAATGATGGTGCCTACTAAGATGCTGAGGGGAAGATTACGTTGAGGATTTTTGATCTCTGAGCCTAAATAGCAGCTCGCATTCCACCCACTATAAGCGAATGAGACATAAATGAGCGCCACCGCAAAGGAGAGCTTATTTAAATGACCTTCCTCATAATGAATGGCGCTTTGTAATAAAGAGCTGGCTTTTGGCCAATTAAGCACAAAGGGTGCGGTTATTAAGAGGATGATAAAGCTCAACTTAACGATGGTTAATATGCTTTGTATATTCAGTCCCCACCTAACATTACGGCTATGCACATAGCTGAAAAAAAGCACCGTAGCGATAGCAATTAAGGTAATAGGGCTGATGGTGATGAGGTCATACTGGTTTATTTGCCAGCGCCAACCAATCGCTAAGGCATCTTGCCCTAAGAGATAGACGCCTACAGCAATCGCAGTGGCAGCAATGGGCGCAGAGAATCCGACAATCAACGAAATCCAGCCACCCATAAAGCCAATAAGATCGCCAAAGGCTTCTCGTAAATAGGCATATTCACCGCCCGCTTTAGGCATCATAACGCCCAGTTCACCATAGCAAAGAGCGCCACTTAACGCAAAAAGCGCGCCTATCGCCCAAGCGATAAAGAGCGCCTTACTATGATTAAGCTCCGCTAAAAGTAAACCGGAGGTGGTGAAAATACCCGTACCGATCATATTGGCAATCACCAATAAAATGGCAGCACCCAAGCCAATTTGAGCAGTTAGCTTAGGTGCTTGTTGGGGGTCACTCATTGAAAAAAGTCACCAACGTAGATAAGGTGTTCAAAGGGTAGTTTTTCACCCTCATCAGTATCCTTTAATAAGGTGCCTAGAGTCGTTTTGATGACCTGCTGCTGTTCTGCTGAACCAGCGTGATTAACAATCGCGATGGGTGTCTCATCGGGATAATGTGTTTTTAGCTGAGCAACAACTTCGGGTAGGTTCATTTTCATTGTGAAAAATACCAAGCTACTTTTACTCGCAGCTAATGTCGCTAGCGAATCACTCCCCTGATAGTTTTCATCCGCATTCATTGCTGCTGTGAGTATTACTGAATGACTGCTTTTGCCACTGGTAATGCTCGTGGCGAGGGCAGCATTTGCAGCATTAAAGCTGGAGATCCCGGGAATGACCTGCGGTGATAGATCGCGAAACTCATCTAAATACCCGCTTTGCGGTCCATACACAAGTGGGTCACCATAATCAATGATGGCGACATTTTTGCCATTGGCGATGGCCTCGCGGATAATTTGACGGTTTTTGTCCTCAAAAGCCTTAAGCTCTGAGGCTGACATTGGTTGTTTCATCGATGTAAATAGGCCATGCCCAGCCTCATGGAGTTCCTTGTCCGCCAGTAAATCAGGGTATTTATCCATCACTACCTGCATGCCGAATACAATATCGGCCGCTTCTAAGGTGCGTAGTGCCTTTACGGTGATGTTGTCAGCATCACCAATGCCCATACTGATTAAACTTAGCTGTCCGTTGCTGGCAGCAGCGGTCGGTATGGCTAAGCATAGGATAAGCAGGGAGCTTAGCCTTTTAAACAGTGTGGTTGCTTGTTTACGGTAATTGCTCATAACTCTACGTCCTTATGAATTAATACTGATAGCGAAGGGTGAAGCGAAAATCACGACCGGGCTCCATTAGAACAGAGTCTCTAAAAGCAATAGAGGTGTGGCTGCTATAACGCTTATCAGTTAGGTTGTGGACGGCAAAGTTAAGGCTAAGCCCAGGTACTGCCTTCGGCTCCCATTGTGCTTGAGTATCATGCAGTGCATAGCCAGGGCGTTCGATGGAACTACCTGGAACATCTTTGTTGCGACGTACAGCATTTAAATGATATGCAAGGCTAATCTCCTCATTTACTTGCCAACGATGGCTCCAAGTGAGGCGATCGCCCAAGGCTGCACCTTTGCGGCGTACTACCCCTAAGGGTTTGCCATCAGCTGTCACGTCCGCTTTGGTTAAGGCAAGCGTGGTTTGATATTGTGGAATACTCCACGATAGGCGGATATCCCAACCTTTTGTTCTTAAGGTACCCGGCATATTGCGGATAAAGGCAGGATATGTCATACCACCACCGACCCACTCAATCATATTGAGACCTTTGCAATAACCCCTCAAACTTCCT
>NZ_KV792926.1:0-1196 GCF_001808335.1 Oligella sp. HMSC05A10
AAATCAAGTTACACAAAATACCTTACACCCTCGATAAATCAAAATCATGTTAAAAAAAGCCATAATTACACTAATATTGAGTCTCCCTTTAAGCGTTTGGGCACAACCCACGAGTGATGTTGATGCTCAACAAGCACTTATCCATGATTTAAATGCTTTAGCTAATGCGTCTTGCCTTATAAAACAGAAGGATGCTTACTTGCAGAATGCTGGGTATATTTGGGCAAACTCACTTGCAGAGGGAAATATGGAGTTTAATCTTGAGACTGTTCTTTTACCAATGAAAGCCGCTATTGAAAAGGCAATTGCTAATACACCTATGTATTCCGTTCCTTCTGAGCAGCCACCGCTTAAAAGTCAGGCCTTACCAATTGCTTATTGTTTTGATGTTATTTACCAACCTAATGTTCAAGCGTTAATTCGAGAGTTAAGCAAAAAATATAGTCGATTAGGTAAAAAAACAAATTAATGTAGAGTTAATCAAACTTAACCGCTTTTTTCAGGCGGTTTTTTATTGGGCTTCAATAAGAGCGTTCTGTGCTGCTTCACACTCTACATCTTTGGCTATTTTTCCCATCGTATTTGTATTTTGACTCCTCGCTGCTTGGAACATTTTTGCTTCACATTCTTCTTTCTTAGCTCGTGCTTTATCGATATTTTTCAAATAATAGTTTTTATCTTTTGGTGATTCTCCGCAAGCTACTAATGCTGTAGATAAAGATACGGCTAATAGTACTAATACTTTTTTCATAGTCATCCGTTAATAAAAGTAGTGTTAATAATCCTCATCAGAGTAATCTAAAATATCACTAACGTGAAAATTTACTATTTCTCCTTGGTATATTGTATCCAAATCCTTAAGATTTATTCTTCCTCCTCGTATATCTTCAGTGATATTTTTAAACTTAGCTATACCATATTGAGTCTGAGGATTCCAAGACGTAATTTCGAGTTTTGATGAATAATTAAAATTAGATTGGGGAAAAGAAATATTTAAAATAATAAAGCCCCCTGTTTTAATTTGAGAAATTTTTTTGGCTGATATTGAAGAATTGTGGGGTGTAATCACTGTTAACATAGATCATCTTCATAGTTGATATGAGTTAAATAAAATAATGATATTTTCTAAATTCTCTTAGTTGCGGTAATATGGACCTCATTATCGGTATTTGTCAAGATAGTTGTCACTCATACAT